>NZ_CALMHT010000071.1 GCF_937863835.1 uncultured Prevotella sp. | reverse complement strand
GTAACCCTCTCTAATTCATTCAGTAAATCCACAACACGTGCGACCACGGACTTGCAAAACGGACAGATCGCATCGGGTGTGCAAGTGGGCGTTTCTGTGTACAAGACAGGAACCACCGCTACTACCGACGGCTATGGTTATACCAACATACGGTTTGATGCTACTGACGATCAAGGAACTCTGAAGATAAACAACGGTACGATGTATTATTCCACCAACTCCAAAGTTGATATCTACGCTTACGCGCCTCTTCAAACGGTTTCGGATATAGCAACAGCTGTCGATTTCTCGGTCCAAGCCGATCAGACATCTGAAACAGCAGGAGCGGGTTATCTGGCAAGCGACCTGATTTGGGCTACTCCGCTGAGTAAAGTAGAAAGCAGTTCATCTACACAGAATCTGTCGTTTGTTCACAAACTGGCAAGAGTGAAAGTCGCTCTTTCTCCCGGTGACGGATTCGTCGCTGCCGACCTGACAAGTGCCCAGATTAAGATTCTTAATACGCTACCGACTACGACATTCAAACCTTCTAATGGTGACATCACTGAAGCCACAGGCGTGGCCACTGACATCACAGCCTGCACGGCTTCCAACACAGGTTCCGCCATTGTCATCCCTCAGACAGTAGCTAAAGGTACAGAGTTTATCAAGATAACGCTAGGTACGAAGGTTTATATCTATTCTATACCTAACGGGGAAAGTGACAACGCCCAACTTATAGAGAGCGGTAAACAGTATACCTTTACGATCACTGTAAGCACACAAGGTATCACATTGAAATCTACGCAGATAACAGCTTGGACTGCCACAACGGTCACCGGTACGGCTACGAATTAGACGAATGTCTACTCTCATTTATTTAATCAGACGATCAAAAATTGGTTAATAGTAATATAAGTTTAAAGACAATGAAACGGACAAGAATCATAACAAGCGGTTGTATGTCGGTGCTCCTGCTGCTGATGGCGGCAGTGCTGCTGACAGGCTGCTCGTCGGATGGCGTCACCGATGGTGAGTCTCACGACGGAAGTCCGTTGGAACTGAAGGCGGCGGTAGTGAGCGGGTTAGCTACCCGCAGCACTACCGCTTCAGACAACGCCTGGACGGTGGGCGACATCGTGACCGTACTCGACGGTTCTAACAGTACCGCATATCAGTATACCGTCAGCAATGCCTCCACAGGTGCGATGACGGGCAATATCACATGGGGCGACGACGAGACCACGAAGACCGTTACGGCATGGAGCTACGGCGGCGGTACATATACCACCACGCTTCCCGCTTCATGGAGTGTAGCCACCGATCAGAGCCAGGCATCGTACATGCAGACGAACGACTTTCTGTATTCGCCTGCGGTGACTGCCACCAAAGGGCAGTCTACCACACTGACCTTCGCCCACGAGACGTCGATGATCTTCATCCGTCTGAAGTGCAGTGACGGTTCCATCACCTCGGCTTCCGGTATCACCAGTGTCAATCTGAAGGCTGCCAACGTGGGCACTTTCAGTTATAGCGGTACTCCAGCTGCAGCATCATGGTCTATCGGAAATGCTACACTCGTGGCGATGCAACCTCTCAGCGGTACGGCTAGCGGTTATCTCGCCACTTTTACGGCCCTCATTATCCCTCAGGATATGAGCGGTAAAGAATTCCTTCAGTTTATAGCTACATTCAACGGTACTCAAAAGACATACGTGTATACCCCGGGCACGGGCGAAGCCAAATTCGGGGCAGGTTACAAATATATATATGATGTGAACTTCTCCTGTACGAAAGTGACCGTCACCGCCGTATCTGCCACATGGGGATATGGCAGCGGTACAGCTGCGGCTGGCAGCGGTACCTCCGACGGCGCATGGAACAGCGGCGACAGCGGCAGTTCCACTTCCGGCAGTGCATCGGGTACGAATGGCAATACAGGTGGCGGACAATGGAGTGACAGCTCAGGCAGTGCCAATGGCACTAATAATACTGGCAGCACTGGCAATTGGACCAGCAGTACCAGTTCGGGCAGCACGTCGGGCAGCACGTCGGGCGGTTCCTGGATCAGCTCGGGTAGCCTGACCACCACCTCAGGCACGGCCTCGGGCACCAGCGGCACCAGCGGCACCAGTTCATGGGGTAGCAGCACCGGTGATAAAGCGGGCACGAATAACACGGGCAATACTGGCAATTGGACTGGTGATACCAGTTCGGGCGGTACGTCGGGCAGCACGTCGGACGGCGCATGGACCAGCGGCACCAGCGGCAGTTCCACCTCAGGTACAGCCTCGGGCACCAGCGGCACCAACTCTAACAGCAGTTGGGGAACCAACAATGGCACGGCAGCAGGTTCAAGCACCAGCACTACAGGTTCCGCCACATGGAGCGGAGGCACCACCTCCGGTGTGACAGGCAATGGCACGTCGGGCGGTACATGGACAGACGGCGGAAGCGGTTCGACCACTTCTACAGAAGAAACGATACAATAATAATAAAAAGACATATACAACTATGAAAATGTTATCTAAGTATTTAATGGCTGCATTTCTGCCCCTGATGATAGCAGGATGCGCATCCGACAATGATATTGCCGGTACATCGCCATCTTCATCCCCTGTTCCGCTCTCTTTTGCGGTGAGCGACCAGGGATATGTCAATTCAGACATCAAGGCAAATACACGTACCAGCGAGAGCAGTACATATACCACTGCCTTCACCAGCGGCGACAAACTGGGTATGTACGTAGTCAACGGCAGCGGTACGGTGGTGAAGGAAAACATCTGCCTCACCTACGACGGCAGCAGTTGGACTCCTTCCGAACTTTTCTATTACGACAGTTCGAATATGACCGGTTACAAGTTTTTCGCCTATTATCCATACAGTGCCACCACTACCACGGTGGATGGTTCTGCCACGGATGCGAAGACTTTCTTTGCCTCAAAGATCTCCGGTTGGACGCCTGCCACCAATCAGGCCACCCCGGCACAGTATGCCGCCAACGACCTGATGGTGGGAGCGGGCACTGTTGGTTCAATCAGCAACGGCATGTTCCCCGTCACTTTTGCGATGACGCACTCCATGGCGATGATTGTGATGAAGTTGCCTTACGTCATCCTGACCGCCGATGCCAGTTACGGTTTCACGCTGGGCATGACATGCAGCGGTTTCTTCCCCCGCCACACCAC
>NZ_CALMHT010000070.1 GCF_937863835.1 uncultured Prevotella sp. | reverse complement strand
AAAACAGAAGTCTTGAGTGAAAAAGAAAAAAGAGTGAAAAAGAAAAAGGAGTCAGAAAGCAAAAAGTAGAAAAGAATTCCCAAAAAAGAATTTTCCAAAAAAAATAAAACAATGACACAAGAAAACAATTATAAAAAGCAATATCCAGACATCATGTCTGGAAAAAGAATCCTCTACATTCATGGATTCTGTTCATCCGGCCAATCCGGCACAGTAACAAAACTCAAAGAATTCTTACCGTCGGCAGAATTCATTGCCCCCGACCTCCCATTGCATCCGCAGGAAGCGATAGACCTGTTGCACAAAACCTGTGAAGAAGAGCATCCCGACCTGATTATCGGCACCTCTATGGGCGGCATGTACGCCGAAATGCTCTACGGTTACGACCGCATCCTCGTCAATCCGGCCTTCCAGATGGGCGACACCATCCTTAAGAACAATATGCTCGGCAAGAATACCATTCTCAATCCCCGTCAAGACGGCATACAGGAATTTATCATGACGAAAGCCCTGATGGAAGAATACAAAGACATCACCCAACAGTGCTTTAAAGGTGTAAACGAAGAAGAAAGAAGGAATCATGTTTATGGACTTTTCGGCGATGCCGACCCCACCGTACATACCTTCGACCTATTCTGCGAACATTATCTCAACGCCATCCATTTCCACGGTGAGCACCGTATGAACGACGACATACTCTATCATTCGGTGATACCCGTCATCAGATGGATAGATGACAGACAGAACGGAAAAGAAAGAAGTATCATCTATATCAGTATCGATGCCTTGCGCGCCGATGACGGACGGGCGAAAGCCAGTGCCCAGAAAGCATACCGTTATCTGTTGGAAAACTACGACATGTACATCGTAGCCTCAGCACCTACCAACGACCATCAATATGCCGAAAGTGCACACCGTTGGGTAGAAGAATATATCAATGTTCCCGGTTACAACCGTCTGATTATGACCAATCATAAGAATCTGCTGTATGGCGATTACCTGATTGATCCCAACAAGACCGAAGGGGCGGACGGATTCATGGGTACACAGTTACAGTTCGGCGAAGACCCTTTCAAGACCTGGGACGACACCATCGAATACTTCAGTCGACTGGGTGGACAATAACGGGACGGTTCAGTCTTGGTGGGCAATAATCGAATCGCGGCATTCCTCCATCAACCATTTCGGAGTGGAAGTGGCACCGCATATTCCTATCGTCTTCACACCTTTCAGCCAGTTGAAGTCGATTTCGGCGGCACTTTCCACCAGATGAGTGTTCGGGTTTACCCGCAGACTCTCGTGATAAAGCACCTTGCCGTTACTGCTCTTCCTTCCGCAGACAAACAGAATCATATCATGTTTGGCGGCGAAGGCACTGATGTTCGGCATCCGGTTGGCCACCTGTCGGCAGATGGTATCAAAACTCTTGAATGAAGCGTCGGCTGATATATGCGACTGTATATAATCGATGATGTGATGGAACTCATCCAGCGACTTCGTCGTCTGTGAATAAAGGTAGATATCACGGTCGAAATTCAACTTCTTCACATCGTCGAAGGTCTCTATCACAATGGCATGACTGGCTGTCTGTCCTACCAGACCGAGCACCTCTGCGTGACCGTTCTTGCCGAATATCACGATCTGGGCATCGGGGTTGGTGTCAAACTGCCGTTTGATGCGCCGCTGCAACTGCAGTACGACCGGGCACGTGGCATCTATAATCTCTATATCGTTCTCTTCGGCAGTCTTATATGTCTCAGGCGGTTCACCGTGCGCACGGAGCAACACCTTGACGCCGTGCAACTGTTTCAGATCTTCATGATTGATCGTGATCAGTCCCATCTTGCGCAACCGTTCACACTCCATACTGTTGTGCACGATGTCGCCCAGACAGTAGAGTGTCTTACCGTCCGCCAGTTCCTCTTCAGCCTTCTTGATCGCCGTCGTCACACCGAAACAGAAACCACTGCCGTTGTCTATTTCTATCTGAATCATTGTTTTAATCTGTCGAAATAAGTTTCAAGCAAATCGTTTGCCGCCATGAAAGATGTCTTTTCGCCACCCAGCACGGCATTCTCGGCTGCCTTCAACCGCTGTTGCACCACCTCATTATTATAGAAACTGGAACGGAGGTGCTCGTTGATACTCTCGTACATCCAGTATTTACTCTGTTCATTACGGCGAAACTCGAAGTAGCCCGTACCTTTCACATAGTCCACATATTCGTATATCATATCCCATATCTCCTTGATACCCTTGGCATAAAAGCCCGAATAGCAGAGCACCTTCGGTTCCCATCCGCTTTCCGACTTCGGAAAGAAATGGAGCGCATTGCGGAAGTTGGTCGCAGCTATCTGACATTTGTCCACATTACTGCCGTCGCACTTGTTGATTACGATACCGTCGCTTATCTCCATGATGCCGCGCTTGATACCCTGCAGTTCATCACCCGTGCCGGCCAACTGTATCAGCAGGAAGAAGTCGACCATCGAATGGCAGGCTGTCTCACTCTGTCCCACGCCCACCGTCTCGACGAATATCTTATCGAAACCCGCCGCCTCGCACAGGATGATCGTCTCGCGTGTCTTTCGAGCCACACCGCCCAATGAACCGGCGGTAGGACTAGGGCGTATGAACGAGTCGGGATGCTGCGCCAGTTTTTCCATGCGCGTCTTATCACCCAGTATACTCCCTTTGGTACGTTCCGAACTAGGGTCGATAGCCAGCACCGCCAGTTTACCGCCATGCTCCTTGAGTACATGAATGCCGAATTCGTCTATCGACGTACTCTTGCCCGCACCCGGCACACCACTGATGCCCACACGTATCGAATTGCCGCTATAAGGCAGACATTTCTCTATCACCTCCTGCGCCTTACTCTGATGATCAGGGTTGACACTCTCCACCAGCGTCACCGCCTGACTGAGTATCGTGACATCACCTTTCCGGATGCCCTCCACCATCTCAGCCGCCGACAGGTCACGATGACGAAACCGTCCACGCTTCAGGTACGGATTGATGATAGACGGTTGCTCCACACCACTGTTTACCTGCAAACCCTTATATTCCTCACTATTTTCAGGATGTTCCATCTTTACTATTTCACTTTAATATTTATTACCACCTTACCGTTCGAAGGATCATTGGTTATCATCAGCACACGCGGACTGCGCTTGTCGGTCATCATCTGTTGTCTGTGGGCGGTCACCTTCAGTTTGGTCGTTTCACCCGGGTCCAACTGACGTTTGCCCAGTGTCACATCCAGACCGTTGGTAAACATCTGCAGCGATGATATGTTCAGTCGACTCTTACCGGCATTGGATATATCTATCGAACCGTTCAGTTTGTCTTTGCCACCGAAACTGCCCAAATCGAGTGTTGTGGCAGACAGTCGCATCACAGGAGCCACAGCCCGCTGTCCCTTGGTCATACTCTTGAAGTCGGGCAACAGTACCGCCGACACATTGATCAACGTTGAGTCGCTGACCTTATCACCGGGATAACGCGCCATGTACAGAGCAGTCTGCGTAAGTCCATAGTCGCGCAACAGTTTGGAGTCCAGACTCAGCAGAACCACGCCCGACTGATTAGGAGCTATCTCCACAGGTATCGCCTCAGCCTTCAGATAAGCAGGCAGATGCATCACGGTGGGTTTATATTTGGCATGACCGGTATTCACAATCTGAATCTGCTGGATAGGTCGGTCGCCACGGTTCACATTATCAAACTCGATATTGTTTCTGTCCAGTCGGAACGGTCCCATGTCTACAGGGAAAGTACTGGAATAGTCGTGTATCTCGGTTACCACCTCACCCGTCATCTTCAGATACACCGGTTGGCGGGATGCATTACTGTACACAGCCACTTCCTTTTCGAAATGTCCCAGCGTCTCGGCGTTGTAAACGGCGGATATCGTAAACCGGTCGTTGCCCGACACCCCGTCTTTCGGATATTCCACGGTCGTACAACCGCAACTGGTCTCCACATTACTTATCTTCAGATGTCGCGAACTCTTGTTACGGAGTTCAAACTGTGCCGTCACGGGATGTTGGTAAAGCACTTTTCCACAGTTTACCTCACCCTTTGTCACGATCATTCGTTGTGCCGATACCGCCCCCGTCATAGACAGGGCAGTTAATAATATCATTATCTTTTTCATATTCTGTTTGTTATCGTCATATCTGTTAATTCTTAATCGTCATTTTCATTCCTTTCACCGTTGCCTTGTATTCAGGAGAGTAAGCACACTGCACGGTACAGGTGCCTGTGGTATATTCCCCGCTGCGGTCGATGTAATATTCGGTTTCTATCGTATGTGTACCTTTTCTCATACAGTCGAAATAATAATTGGTAGTGCAGTCTTTGGGTGCGCAATAATATCCCCAGTGGTAACCGCTCAACTGATTGACGGGTTCCATACAGGCCGCACGCCGGTCGGATACCTGCACGAAATCATAGTCACGTTCCGCCTTGATGGTGATACGAACCTTGATTTTGTCGCCCACCTTCATACTGTTGCCGATGATCTCCCGTTTAACGGATATGCCGCTCGCCGTGTTCTCCACATCGGTCGACTTCTGCATAAACTGGGCATAGACGGCTCCCCATGAAGTGCCTGTCGATGTCTTCTGTGCTGAGAAGGTATGCATGTCGTCGCCTGTCTCGGCTACTTTGACATATCCCAGTCCGGCCGTCTCTTTCGGGGTATCCATCCGCTTGCCGTTCAGGGTAAGCACTGTCTTTTCCTGTGCAGCGAGCACAGACATATTACCTTTCAGGAAAGCATACACCGCATTCACACTGTTGACCGGGGTATCCCAGCACTGGGTACGTTTCTCCTGCAACAACCAGCGCTGCATCTCTTCTATTGTCTGCACGTCATTCGGCGTTACGCATTTCAGCGCCTCTATCGCAGCCACCTCGGTCGGTATACGGTAGTCGCACCAACTGTATCCCGCTTTCGGCGCATCGTAGTATCTGCCCATCTCTTCGGTATATACAGTGTATTCCTTCAGACTCTGCACATATTCGCGCGACTTAGCCGCCTTACCGTTCTTGGCAAGTATGATAGCAGTCATCGCCTTATCGTAGAGACTCTGTCCGCGTGTCATCTTCTGCAGGATATTCAACAGATAATCATTGGCGCCCTTCACTTGGGCGGGCAACTGTCTGCCGTCGAGCGCACAGGTATACAGGAAATCAAGTTCGGTACCACCTACATAGTTTTGTACATGACCTTTCTTCTCATCCTTTTTCATCTCCTCCACGACCTTCACGACCTGTCTGCCCATATATCCGAAGGCTTTGTCGAGCATATTTGCCGTCGCCTCCTGTTTACCTGTCATCGTATTCAGGCGCACCAGTGTCTTCATCACGTCGCCGGTCATATATACACTGCCTTCCATACCCGGCCACCAGCTCCACGAACCGTCGGGGTTCTGCAACTTCCGCAGTTTACCGGCAGCCGTCTCTATGCGGTACTGCATCGCGGATTCGTCGAAGAACGTGGACAACAGTTGTTTCTGACTTGTCTCCTGATTTGCATCAGCCACCCATGGTGTTTCGTTGAGCACGAGATCCTTCAGCTCCTGGTTCTTCTGCAGACTACTCATCATACTGTTTTCGTCGCCTTTCTCCTGCTTCCACATTTCGACAGCCGACTTGATCTTAGGCGACTGCGCCATGATCATCCGTCCTATCGTGTTGGTATAATAAGCCGTAGACAGTCCGATGGCGGATTCGTCGCCGGTCGGTACGATCGATGGCAATGTCTGTATCATCAACCATGCCGGATTGTTGGTATATTCCACGGTCAACCTGTTCTTCTTGTCCTTGACAGGGAACAGTCGGGTAAGGTCGACAGTCTTCGTGCCCGGTCCGTTCTGTGTAAAAGGCACCGTCCTGGTCACCATCTCCTTGTCAGGAAGTATCGGCAGATAATGCTGTTCACCGTCACTGAATCCCTTGCCGTCGGCAGTGATGCGGCATATATAGATGTCAGCATTCCGCAGTGCGGATGCCGGCAGGTCGAAATTGACGCCCGCTGTCTGTTCCGTCTCCACGCTGAATGTTTTGCTCTGCGTATAAACCACCTTTTCCGACGCAGGATCTATCAGTTGTATCCTGGCCGTTCCGTCCACTTTATTTTCGGATGTATTGAATATCTTCGTACCCACCGAAGCCATATCCCCTTCGCGTACGAAGCGCGGCATGTTCGGTTGTACCATCACGGTCTTCTTGGCCACCGCCTCGTCGGTCAGCATACCATAGTTCATCTGTGTATCGTGTGCCAGCGCCATCAACCGCCATGTGGTGATGCTTTCGGGCAGGGTAAACCTGATCGATACGTTGCCGCTGCCGTCAGACAACAGTGCGGGATAGAAGAAAGCCGTCTCGTTGAAGTTTTCGCGCACCTGTCCGGTCGCCGTCTGCTTGTTTTCCTCAGTTTCCGCTTTCGGTTCAGCTGTCTCACTTACCGCGCCGGCAATCGTTCGTGGCGCAGCAGCAGCCACATTAGCCGTCTTGGCCATCGCCATCACCGCCATATCACCGTCTGCCATCGACTCTAACCGTGCCATAGCCCGTGTTCCCATAAATCTGTTCGGGAACATCCCTCCATAACCGGTCTGCATATCGAAGTAAGAATCATCGAACTTACTGAAAGCGAGGTCTTTCACCGTGAGATATTTCATCGCCGCCGAACCGTCCAGACTGTTACTGCCTACCTGTCCACATCTCCAACCGCCGCTTGGCAGGTTCTGATACAGACGGGGGTCGAACGACCATGTATGTTTTGTGATCTGGTCGAGCGACTTATCATACATCACCGCCATCAGTTGAGCACTCGCCGCCTTTCCGTCAGGTCGGGCGATATGCAGGGTCCACTCCTCTTTCTGTCCGGGAACCAGACGGTCGCGGAACGTGGTCCATTTCAGCATCAACCGTTTGTCAGGCATCGGCCGCTGTATCGTGGTGGAATGTTCATACAAGCGTCCGTCCTTCACCCAGGCATAGTTGATGAGCAGTCCGGTACCATACTCCTCCTTATATTTATACGCATGCGTACTGATAGCATTGCTCTGGTCCATCACACCGTCGTCGATGACCCGTCTGCCGGCTATCACCGAATACATGATATGCACGCTGTCTGCCGACGAACCCACCTGTACATATACCGGTCGGCCGTCTCTGTCGAACGACGTCGCCGTCTGGTAGAACCAGTTGTCGGTCTTCACGCAGGGCCGGGTGTCGGACATACCGAACACGATAAACTTCTTGTCGAGTGTATCGTTCTCGCAGACGGCGAGCAACCGATGTTCGCCCGATGCGAGCATGGCGGCATCCAGTTTGAGAGGCGTCGCCTGATTGGTCTTCGCCTTGTATCTGGTCTTGAAGTTGTCTATATAATAAGTTACATCACCGTCTATATCGATGCCCGCCTGATTCTTGTATACGAATGTGACCGACCTCAGACTGTCGCGCTCTATCTTACCCGGTATATCACACCCGAAGGCGGCAGGTCTGCTGCCGAGCGGCACACTCATCTCGCCGCTGTGCGACTCGCCACCTACATCCGTCACCGTCGCCTCGGCGGTAAAATTGTAGAAGCGGGCTATCGGATATCTCGTTTTCACGCCTTCCCCGACACCATCGGGCAATACCATCGGTATCTCTATCCTGAAAGCACCCTTGTCGTCGGTAACGGCGGTACCCTCGTTCATCGTGTCTTCGCCACGACCGTCGCCGTATCGCCACCACCACAAAGCCTGTCGGCGCGATACCTTATACGTCACCTTGGCACCCTGCACCGGTATGCCCGCATACGATTTGGCATAAGCCGTGACCACCAGTGTGTCACCGTTCTGATATTTTGTGTTGACCTTCGGGAATATGATTTCGAATGTAGGACGTTTGTATTCCTCCACCCTGAAACCGACACTGCCTCTGCTGCCGAAGTCGCACTGCACGGAATATCTGCCGGTCAGTCCCGTCTGCGGAAGCGTGAAATCGGTGGAAGCCGTACCGTACTCGTCGGTCGTCACGCTCTTCTCCCCTACCACCTTATAGTTGGCATCGCGGAGCGTCAGTTTGATACCGATGCCCTTCTCCGCCTGTGTCTCTATACCTTTCTTATTATTGAACACCACAGCCGCCACGTGCACCGTCTGTCCGGGACGGTATATGCTGCGGTCGGTATACAGATTCACATAGTCGGCATCGGTACGGACGTCGTAATAATTGAAGCCGCCCCATATACTGGTTTCAGGATAATACTTGTCATTGTCGGTATATACGAATATGTTACTGTTCTGTTCCTGTCTCTGGTTATAGGTATAGACCACCTCGCCCTTTTTATCGCAGGTAAGGTCTACCACCTTGTCTTTCTGCCCGTATAGGCCACCGAACGTAAGTCGTATTCGGGCACCCTCTATCGGTTGACCGCTTGTAGCGCTGACGGCGACAAAGCGCAGGCGGTTGCCCGGCAGTTCCTCGCGCACCACAAACATATCACTGACATAATACAGGCATCTCTGTGTCCCGATGCTTCTGTTATCCGTATTGACCTCCACCAGATAAGCACCTACGGGCAGACCGCCTATCACCATCGAGTCGGTCAGTATCTTATAGGCGGGTTGCCCCGTATACCGTTTGGTCTGAGAGATGATATTCGGTTCCGCCACCATTTTCTTTATATTCGCATAGTCGGCGTCATCGTTCATATTGAGGTGGTTGTCCGCATTGATCACCAGTCGGCTCACCGTCATGGTGATCTCGTTGATATTCCGGATACGGTCGAATCTCACCACCCTCTGACTGTTGGGCAGCGATACCATCTGACCGAGAGAAGCGCCGAACATCGGTTGGGTAAGTTCCTTCTCGGCATTACGCAGTTCGTTCATCCGGGGCCATCCGCCCCATCTTTCCAGAGCCTTATGTATATAGTTGATCTTATCCTCCGCTGTCACATCATCACAACCGCTCATATAGTTATAACGCTCGATAGCCAGTTCACCGCAAGCACTGAGGTCGCCGTAAATACTGATCAGCGAATCGAGCGTCACGGCATAAGTCGACTTATCCAGTCGCGCCTTACGTCGCTTGTCCCCACCACGCGCCATCTCGAGAGCCGTCATCATGGCAGCTGTCCGGTTGCCCTTCTTCACATAGTAATCATGGGCGGTACGGAAGTCGCCTGCCTCATAGCACAGTATACTGAGCAGGTCGTTATCGAATATTCTGCTGTCGTAACCCACGTTTACCAACGGCACATATTCCGCATCCTTATGGACTGCCAGAAGAGCGGGATTGGCTATCGACTTCATGAAATAGTCACGGCTCACCTTCGCATGGTCCGCGCCGAGGTCACGGTTGTCCTTGTATATCCTGCCCAGTACCGACTGATATACGGCAGCCAGTACCTTGTTGGTCTTCTCCGCCTGCTGCTCCTGACCTATCAGTACGCCCACCACCGACTGCAGCGAGTCGGGCGACACAGATATCTGCACACCTGCGTTTTTCAGTTCCGCGCATAGCAGTTGACCATATTTATGTTCCGCCTTAGCCTGTGCGATAATCATTTTCAGCACCGACATTTCCGATTGAGGAAGATCTTTGCTTTCCGCGTCACCCACCTGTTTCCAGAGCGAAGTATAATTATCCGCGGTCACAGAAGGTATCACTACCAAAAACAACAACAAAGTAAGAAGCAGTTTTTTCATATCCATTATTTTTAATTCATTGCAAATATACACATTTATCATGTATAAACCTCAAAAATCAAGAATATTGCACATAAAAGGATTAAAAAAAGCCTCCTGCTTTCACAAGCAGGAGACTCTATAAGTGTTACTTTGAGTTTATTATCACTTTACAATCTTGTTTACGTCTTTATTTGTCAATACCTTCGTATATTGTAAAAGACATCGCCCTCATAATGTATCCACATTTGAGAAACGATTACTTTTTGTCTAAAAATTAAGAACCTTCACATTAAACTAATTAAGTAACATCTC
Source organism: uncultured Prevotella sp. (assembly GCF_937863835.1). GTDB lineage: Bacteria > Bacteroidota > Bacteroidia > Bacteroidales > Bacteroidaceae > Prevotella. The sequence continues at coordinate 935 of NZ_CALMHT010000070.1, read as the reverse complement.
TCGTAAATATTAAAAACTCAATTTTAAATCTTTTATTAACTCTAAACCATTTAACCAACTAAAATTATTTCATTAACCAAACTAAACCAAAACTCATCGTAACTACTATTAATCTATCTAATCTAAATAACTAAAATCTCTCGTATCTTATATATTTAACTTTTGTATCTCGTCCACATTGCAAATATAGGTAAGTTTTTTTCAAGTTGTATCAAACCGACCTGTTATTTAACTTTTATTACGTAAATAATTAATTATAGCCTATATTTTCACTTTCGTTAGCTTTTAAATGGCTGCATTTAACCTTAAAAGTCCGTTTTTAGATATTTCCAGATTAAATGTGTTTTGTACACAATTAATACTTTGTAATTATTTTTCGAAGCCAAAATAAATATTATTTACAAAGTAGTAAACTTTGCCGTTGTAATATGATAATTATAGTTAATAATATTAAATTGTGCCCCTACACACAGTTTTCCAACAGAAAACGGCAGAAAATCAGGCTCAAATACACAAAAATCACTCACCTCGATTTGAGCACCGGATGTACAAGATTACATCTTTTCTCCAGAAGATGATCTTGCGACTTCTGGTCGAAAGAAGATTCACCTTATTATATATAGCACTAAAAGTAAGGGCTGGAACATGGCCATTTAGCATAAAAAGGTAAAAAAGGATAGAAAAACCGCAATAATGAGTTGTTTTCAGGAGCGGTTTTGTCCGAAAATGAATATTTATTTACAGAATAAGTGCTAATATTCTTTATTTTGCTAAATATCAGTTAATATCAGTTAAATATAGGTGTGTCCGATAACAACGTACTCATAAAATATATATCTTTGCATCGTGATTCGGAAATCAGAGGAGCCGACACCACATCAAAGTAACAAAAAGATATATTTAACTCTAAACCATTTAATGTAGAAATGAGAAAG
>NZ_CALMHT010000069.1 GCF_937863835.1 uncultured Prevotella sp. | reverse complement strand
TTGCCCTTGTACTGCTGACCGAGCGCACCGCCGCCGCTGTGCAGGATGTCCACCTTCGAGGCGATACGGGCGGAGTCGTTGCACAGATGCACGGGAGCACCCATATCTATATCCTTGACTGAAGGGAGTGTCGCCACCTTCTCCACATCGCCCAACGCCATGCGCACGGTGAGCAACTGTCCGAAGCGGTTGACGACACGTACGCCGACGCTCTCTATCTCCGACACGTCACAGCCGTCATTGAGTTTGAGGAACGTGTCGATGGAGTCTCTCACGCTGCCTGCGCTCGCACTTTTACCTGAGGCTGCTTTCGCCCGCTGCTGTTGCACCTCCGTCTTGTGCTGCTGGAGATAAATCCTGGTATAAGGACTCAACTTGCCGCTCTGTGCCGATACGTAACCGGCGGTCAGCAGCGCTGCGAATAATGTGAGTAATGTTTTTCTCATGGTCGTAACTGTTATTTAAAAATCTTTCAATACAAAGATACAATAATATTTTGAATATCTGCAAATGTCTGTAAAAAATATATTAACTTTGCACATACAAGATGAAAAGAAAAATAATGATGAACCTATAAATTGATAAAGATGAAAAGATATCTGGCGATCATCGTATTATTGACGGCAGCAATAGCAGGAAAGGCTGAGCCCCTTTCTCTCGATATGAGCAAGGCATCTATTATATCGACGACTCAAAGCAGTGTGTTCGATATTACAATATTCAAGTTTCTCTACCCTTCCATTGATGGCGACGGTAAAGAAACCATCCTGTCCGGACTCTCTGTCTTCCCGTATAAGACATCATCGACGACCGGCAGACAGATTCTTCCCCAAAACATGATCATCGGATGCCACGTCACGATTACGGATGATTCTGAACGCCCGTCAAACTTCGGTGCGCTTCTTTATCCCCTTAATGAGGTGTATGCTTTAAATTACTTCGCCGAAGGCAACGATGACATGACGAACGTGTTACAGAACAATCTGCTCGTGATGCCTGACTATATGGGATATGGTGAAACCAAAGACAGTATTCATCCTTACCTGATAGAGGAACTGACGGCGCGTAATGTGGTGGACGGCGCACGCTATGGAAAGGCTCTGATGGAAACCTTGACATACGTGGAGGACGGGAACACCAAAAACTATCAGATGGACGGTGATGGATGGAAAACGGTCATCTGCGGTTATTCGCAGGGAGCTGCCGCCGCCTTGGCCACCGACCGCTTTATCGAAGAAAACGGTTACAGCGAGGATATGCACCTTCTGGGATGCGTGTGCGGTGACGGTCCTTACAGTGAACAGATAACGATGAACAGTTATGCAGAGGACGGTAGACTGAATATGCCTGTGGTGGCGCCGCTTGTACTGAACGGACTGATCAATTATGATCCGTTGATGAGGAAGCACTCGGTAGATGAATATTTAAGTCCCCGATTCCTTCAGACGGGTATCATGCGATGGATCCAGTCAAAGACGATGTCTCTCACTGACATCAGCGACTCGCTGAGAAAAAAAGGGTTCGTGGACCATACGATACAGGCCATTTTCAGAAGTGATATCGTAGACTGCATGAAAGGGGGTTCGGCAAACGAGGCTTACTCCGACCTACAGAAGGCGATGGCGCATAATGACCTCACGACAGGATGGACACCCCGCCACCGGATGTGTCTGTTCCACTCTTCTGTAGACGACGTGGTGAGTGTGAACAACTGCACCGCTTTCATGAATAACAATTATACAGGTCGCGACGGACTGGTGAAATCTGTGATAGACAGTATAGGTACACACAGCGCGACGGGAGTAAAGTTTTTCACAGATAATGTTCTGCAAATGATTGGCTGGCTCTACGCCGATGCGCAGACATGGTATGCCGCAGGCGACGATTATACGCCGACATCCATTCAGACGATAGACGGCGGAAACGCTACTTACCGTCAGAATCATAAGATCTACGACCTGTATGGTAGGTGTGTGGATGCCTCAAACCTGACGAAAGGTATCTATATACGTGATGGGCGCAAATTTGTAGTAAGATAAGGGTAAGTTACTTAGAATAATTATCAACTGTGCATTGTATTTCGTTCTTCATAGTATCCCAAGTTGTATGATCAAACATTTTTGGCATTATCTGCTCATCAGCATCCTCAAAATATGTCATGCTCATCAATGCTCGGAAAATAGAATATTCGGGATATTTCTTTTTATAAAAAGATAAAATATCGTCTAGTGTATAGTGCTGAAGCAGGAAATACAAGTCAATAAAGTCCTTCTTTGTTCCCCGCCCTTCGATAGCGTTGACTTTCATAGCCGCAATATCAGTAGGGGAAGCTAATATGAGGCTATCTTCAACAATGGGGGAATCTATCCAGGGATATTCGTAATTGACAAAATCAATTTTAATGTTATCCAGAGAATAAATTTGGATATTCTTGCTCTCTTTGAAAATAGACAATGTTCCATATTTACGAAGCATATCCTTGATAGCTATCGTATCGTCTGCCATATTGCCAAAAAAGTCTAAATCAACAGAACGTCGATGACCATACTGTAAAGCCAAAGCAGTACCACCGACCAGACGTAGATCTTTTAGCAAGGTTTCACTATTTAGTTTTCTTAGGAGTTCCAGAGTGTGGGGTTCAATTGTCTTGTATGATAGCATCGGTAATCCTCTTTATTCGTTTTTGATTTGCAACAGATGAATGACAGCGCCATCTTGTCGAGATTACGCATTTTCTTGCATTCTTCTACAATTTTGTCCAGACCGTAATATTTGTGTATAAGTCGCCAGTCTTCCAGTGTACCATATTCCAAAACACGCTGAATAATCTGAGATGGACATGTGTCCATATCTGCATGTTCCATGTCGATATCCCAAAATAGATGGGGTGACAGTTTGCTGATATAAGATTTCTCAGACATATTTAAATTGTTTATTTGTTACATCTACTTGGTCAATGTACTCTATCTTGTCTGCAAAAATAAAAAAAAACTTTGGTATGTCCAAACGAAAAACTTGTTTTTTATTATCAAAATTACTTCCTGGCCATCCGGCACTCGTCTTATATTTTGAACCGATATTTCCTTTTGGCTCTGTGAGGCGTCATATTATCACTGTTGAAAAAAGGTACATGATGAATACTGCCTCCTCTCAGACTGCCTGGTCGGGCGGCGCCTCTGTATTGCGCCCAGCGCTGGCGGATGCGTTCCACATAGTCTGCCGTCTCGTTACCTCTCATATATCCGTGTTTCACGACAGGATCGTTGTAGAAACGGGGATCGCGCAGGTTGAGTACATAATATGACACTTCCGACCACCGGTATTCGTCACGTCCGTTCTTGCGGGCCAGAGCCATCGCGTCGCGTACATGGTTATAACCTCCGTTGTAACACGCCAGTACGAAATAGGTACGTTCCATCGGGTCTCGTACATCCCTGAACTTATTACCCAGTTCGATAAGATATTTGGCAGCAGCGGCTATATTAGCTTCAGGGTTATACAGGTCGCCGGTAGGCAAGCCCAGATGTGCCGCCGTGGATGGCATGATCTGCATCAGTCCGCAGGCACCCGCCCACGACTGGGCATTCGGGTCGAAGCACGACTCCTGATAACATTGCGCGGCGAGCAACCTCCAGTCCCATCTGATCGCTGCTCCGTAAGTCATAAAGAGATGATCGTACTTGGAGATGATGCCGCCCTTGCTGTTGAGCATCGGCGAAAAGACATGGCGGCGGATACTTCTTGTACTTAACAGGAACTCTTCTTCCTTGCGTATCTGAGGAATCATCTCTGGCTTGAACCACCTATTAAGGGTATCGGCCAATTCGGTGTTCCCTTTCTTCACCGCCCATTGCGTATGAAGGGAATCGACCCTCACACCGCAATAATCCAGGTTATTGTTACCTATCATTTTACGCGGCAACTGGAAGGCGATGATATCACCGTCGCCGTTGTTCAGTCTTCTGATCAGTTCCA
>NZ_CALMHT010000068.1 GCF_937863835.1 uncultured Prevotella sp. | reverse complement strand
ACACATTCAGAGACACAGCGTTGTTTGGCTGATCGCCTGCACGGTAAGAAATAGGAGTACCCTCTTTCAGTCCCAGTTCTTTTGCAGCAGCAGCCGACACTTCGCTCTGTACGCTGAAGGTATCCACGATGTTGGGAACAAGAGCATTGTCGAAGCCGAAATACTTCATCAGGAAGTCAGCCACCTTACCCTCTTTGAAGTCCCAGAACATACCTTCTGAAAGACCACCGATTGTCGTATTTATTTCACCACTCATCCTCATGGCGATATAGTCACCCGGAAGCATGAATTTATCGATTTTGGCAAACAGCTCTGGTTCATTCTCCTTCACCCACGCCAGTTTTGCAGCAGTAAAGTTACCTGGAGAGTTAAGCAAATGTTGTAAGCACAATTCCTGTCCGGCCTCTAGGAAAGCCTTTTCACCATACGGTACGGCACGCGAGTCGCACCATATTATAGACGGGCGCAGAACATTCTGGTTTTTGTCAACGCATACCAGACCATGCATCTGATATGAAATACCGATAGCTACGATATTCTCACCCTTGGCGCCGGTTTCCGCCATACATTTCTGCAGAGCCAACTTGAAGTTAGTCCACCACATCTGCGGATCCTGTTCTGCCCATCCTGCCTTGACGGCAATAATAGGAGCTTCGCTCTCAGGAAAGAAAGCCGATGCTTCACATTTACCTGTATCCGCATTCACAAGAGATGCTTTGACAGACGAACTGCCCACATCTATACCTAATAAAAGTCTATTATTCATATTATATAAATTCAAAATTCTAATTAAAATACGAACAGCATATCATTTCCCCTAAAATTTTTCATCAGTACGATTTTCTTTGTTCTTCACTGCAAACATACACAAAAATGGATGCAAATGTGCAATAAAAGGCGAAAACAAACTTTTTTTTTAGAAAATCCACATTTTTTTCACATTTGTATTGTTTGTATTATTAATTTTTTCTTATCTTTGCCGTTAGAAGTTACGAAGATAAGATTAAACCTTATTTATTAACACTTGATTTGTAAGATGAAAAAGAAAATATTAATCCTAGACGACAAAGAGACGATAGCCAAAGTGCTCTCAATCTATTTGATGAGCGACTACGATGTTATTTGGCTACCCGATGGTCTCCAGGGGGTAAAATGGCTTCAGGCAGGCAACACTCCCGACCTTATTATATCAGATATCCGCATGCCTGGAATGCGTGGAGATGATTTTCTGGAATGGATTAAGCAGAACGAGTTGTTCCGCCACATTCCCGTTATCATGCTTAGTAGCGAAGATAGCACCAGCGAACGTATCCGCTTGCTTGAAATAGGTGCAGAAGACTACATCGTGAAGCCTTTCAATCCTATTGAACTGAAGATACGAGTCAAGAAGATTATTCAGTAAACCTATTCATTATGATTGGTATTGTTTATTTAGGAAATAATCCCAAAACGCAGGAACGTCTAAAATACATTCCCGGGCATACTGTTCAACTTACATCCACATACAAGGATGCAGCGGCTGTATGCACTACCAGTCATTCCGACGAACATTTCATCTTATTTTACGAGCGCAGCGTACGCAACGAAGACATTACCGCTATCACCTATCTTCGAAAGAAATTCGGAAATGTATATATCATTCTTCTTACCGGTCCGCTGAAGACCCAGGATCGTCTGATGTACCAGAAATGCGGTATTAACGACACATTGGATATCGATGCCACGATTACCGAACTGAATAAGAAGATTACGTTCATATCCGACAGAGAGGAGATATTGTTTAAAGAACAGGCTCTGAAAAACAGGATTTTACGTTTTCGTATACCGATGTGGAAACGTTCTTTCGATGTCTGTTTTTCGCTTTTGGCTATTATCATTCTCTCCCCTATCCTGCTTCTTACCATTATTGCGATCAAGATAGAAAGCAAAGGTCCTATCATGTTCAAGTCTAAACGTGTCGGTACCAACTATAAAGTATTCGATTTCTTGAAGTTAGATC
>NZ_CALMHT010000067.1 GCF_937863835.1 uncultured Prevotella sp. | reverse complement strand
TATAAACGACTCTCGGTATCTACAACATATTGTTCAAAACAACGCATCATTTGACTACCTATTACTTCATAACCATGTGAAATCAAGCTGATTTGATTATTATCTTCATTTTCTTTTATTTTCACCTGACAAAAAGGTATTTGACCATTAAGAGAGGAAGTATATGTTAGAATAAAAGCTTGTAGAAATTCTTCTTTTTCCATTTGTGCATATCCATCAAGAGATTCCTTTAGTTCACAATACTTTATGTGTCTAGGCTTTCCTGGTATAGTATTGGCTAAATTAGATAAAATTTGTTGAGACTTTTTGAAGAACATACGAAATTTATCCTTTACAATATTTACTTCTTTTTCGTTTAATGTAATCTCTATGCGGTTTATCATATGTACATGATATCCCCTAAAAACTTGGTTTGATGCTAGTTTATTTTTAAATTGAGGAAAACTAAACGAACTCATATGTTCATTCCAATATTTTTCCCCTTTCAATATAAACCTACCATTAACCATATCAATAGGTTCTAGGTAAGACATATATTGTTTATAAAAATTCTTAACTTCACTAGGATCAACTTGAACAAAGACATTAACAAAGAGATTCTTGGGTCTAACAATTAATGCAGGAAATTGTAATCGTCTCATCAAGTCATGCGAAATTAGGAGAAGACTACTCTTAAATTTTTGATCCAAATCAGAAGTACCAGGAAAAATATATTCAAAATCAGAAGGAGAAATCATCATATTACGTTTTTCACCTCTAATTCTATATATATCCAATAATTTTTTTAAAACTTGTTCAAGTTGATAAGGCTTTATAGTAGAGAGACCATGAAGTTGTCTCGTGTATTTAAAATCTTGTTCATTAAAATCAATTTTTGCAATACCTACCAATTGTTCATCTCTTGCGAGACGCCCAATCTCCTGAACGTAATCAGAAAGGGTCCCGGTAGGAGCATGATGATAAACTTCGGTAATATCTGGTACATCGACTCCCATACCATATGCTTTAGAAGCACAAATAACAGGGCAAATACCATTTCTGAAGTTATTTGCATTCGTAACTTTTTCTATTGGCATCAATTTTGAATGATACTCAGTTATTTTTAACCTATATGGTTGAATGTCGGGATAATTTAATACTTGTTTGATTGTTCTTATATATGGGAAATATACGATAGTTTTTCGATCTGCGTTAAGAGCTCCAATAATACTAGTCGATGTTCTCTGAAGCCTTTGGTGTTCATAATCGTGTGCTTGTTTAGGACGTCCAACTTCAAATACAATATTATCCCTTCTCACAACTCCAATGAATTTAATACATGGATCCATATTTAATGAATTTATGGTTTCGAAAACCATATCATTTTTGCGAGATGGATCCCATACTGCAGTAGCTGTTAATGCAAAAATAGGGAAAGAATTAGATAGATATTTCCTTGAAGTTCGAAGATAATCACCTAAAAACCAATAATCTACGCGAAAGTCCCTCCCCCATGTAGTAACGGTATGAGCCTCGTCTATGACTAATAGTCCTAATGTTCTCTCACCTATTAAACTTGATATAGAATGCGCTAAGAGTAACTCTGGTGCAACATAAAGAATATTGATTTTACCTTCAAGAACTTTTTGTTTTATTTCCGCACTTTCAGCAGCTGTCTTATTGCCATTCAATGTTGCTACAGCTTCGTATTTGGACTTAAGATTTAGCACTTGGTCTTCCATTAAAGCTACCAATGGAGAAATTACAATTGTTAGACTATTATACTTGTTTGCCAAATAAATAGCGGCCAATTGAAAAAGTAATGACTTTCCTGCTCCTGTTGGTGATGTCAATAGAATATTTCTATACGGTTGGTTCTTTTGTGCTTTTTCAGATTCTTCAACAACCGTCTCAATTATTTCTCCTTGTGAAACGGATACAACATCTCTACAGAAATCCAAGTCCTTATACATCTTAAGCTTTCTAAAAGAATCATATCCCCATACATTACTCATGGTGACTTGAAGTTCAGGCCTTACAACAATTGTCTGTTTGGGATTTGTAAGCCAATATAATTTCGTATTTAAATTGAATAACTTTATAGCAGATAACAAAATCCCTTGCAATTCTGTGTATCTGGAATTTTTGGGTAATGTATAATTCCCGCCTTCCTCATAGTTACCGTAAAATAACTTTTCAAGTAAAACTTGTAATGAGTCATTATCTCCAGCTAATATGGGAGCATCTAACTCTTCTGGCACTTCTTGTATATCACACAGTTCTGACGGCTGAAGAAGTGAAAGATTGCTAACACATGATTCATCTAGAATATTGGGTTCTACATAGTTAACCAATTGTTCCCCATCTTTATGTTCACAATAAGCATAGTAAAGGGAATATTCATGATTATTAGTAGAGTTTTGAAAATCTGGACTTTCGAAATCAGGGATATCGCAATTTGTTGGATTTTTATATCGTGTAAGGAAGTTATTATTCAATATCACGAATCGTTTACCAAGAACACTAAGCGATCTTATCATTGATGTTAACGAAATTATCGATTCCATTAACATAAATGACGGTTTGCTAGGAGCGTTCATGATTTTTTGAAATATCTGCATGGGATTAATTTTTGTAAGATCAATCAAACCATTAATATCTAAGTATTCATAATCCATTAGATCCCTACCAAGACATTTTAATATTTCATTTGGAAAGCCACGCAATATATATACATTATTTTCCGTGCAACGTTCCTTTATTAGATTTATAATTTTTGATGTATCCATTTTTAAACATAATAATCTAAAATCGATTTATAATCACAGAATACCCCACGATTTTTTAATTCACGATAAGTTCCTTCTGTCTTACTACACGAAAGTACTGATTTTTGAATTTCTTCTGCTATAGATGTAAGCATATCCATAATAGTACGTGATAATTTTATAATGCATTCGGACAAACTACCATTGACACTTTGATTTTCCCATATTTTTAAAAGATTAAACTCCCTACCACTACCATTTAAGAGTATTGATAAAGAATAAGCCGTTACGGGAGCTCTGCAATTGCCCATCGCTTTGACTTCAGGAATTGTATATATATAGTTCCAAAGTATGATAAGTGATATAGTTTTTTTATAATAATCTTCGTCCGGAATAATGTTGTTCGCTATGACATAATTTCTAAGAAATAGATCATAGTTAGTCCCTTCACCTTTTACGACATCATAAGGATTGTTAAGTTTGCATTTCCAGACTTTAGCCAGAAGTTCTTTTTTAAACAGTCGATCCTTTTTGTCATACATACTTTTAAATAGTTGCTGATCCTCTGCTTTCTTTTGTTTTTTTAGCTCTTGGTCATACTGGCCTCTTAATCGTTCGTAATACCATTTTTTGCCATCTATGGTTCGAACTGTACGGGATAGTTCTTGCATCCGCATATTGAACGGATTACTTACGGAAAAATCTGCATATTTAACTTTACTCTGGGTGTTTGAATATTTTGTAATATCGGCTGCTACTTCTTTTTTATCGTCAGAATCACTTAACACAATTATCTTAACTGGAACAAACACCCCCTTTAAAGAAATTTGCCCTGGAACATTAGTCTCTTTGGAATAGTATAGTGATGCAGTTGTTTGACCACCATTTACAATTTGAAAATCTCTAATCGCTTTGATGATTCCAGAAGTTACTACCTCGTGTGCATCTTCTTCTGGATCCATATCACTTTTATCTTCATTGCTCTCTGTTTCAAGAGAGCCAGCCAATGCAACAATACCGTTATTGTAGGCAAGAATCATATGCTTATTTGTACGCAAAGTGTTTTGAATACTTATATTGGCATTATTTTTTTCACTACCCTTGAATCCCAAGAAATAGCGTACATTATTTAATAACAGATCTGTATTATAAAGCTCATACAACGACCTCAAAAGTTTACCAGGAAAAATCGTCATAAAACATTTGTATCCAGTTTGTGGTGCTTCCATCTCTATATATGGAAGTTTGTAATTATATTCTGATCCAAATTCTATATCAATTACCCTATGGTCAACATCAGAACCATACAATTGATATAGTTTTGAAACGTCATACACTTCTGGAACAAGGTTACGACCTTTGATTCTTTTATTTTTGATCTCATCATTTTTTATAAAAGAATTAGAAAATACCAAGAAACGTACTGTAACAATTGAATTAGTTGGCGAAGCGATTGTAGAGGGCCTTCCTCTCTTTTTTTCTGGCGCTTTCACATGAAGAAGTTCAGATAAAGCATATAGAGGATCATCCTGTTTAATAATTGAAGCCACATTACCCGAACAACAGTTATGATAATAGCCTTGCATTTTACTTATAGCTGATTGATATTCTGCGTCATGAAGAGTTTTAATTTCGTTTTGTGCACTATCATTGTACAATGAATATATCAATGTCAACACTTCGCCATTAGAACTTAATGCATATCCGAAGATTTCACCAAGAACTTTTCCCGCTATATTCTTAATTATTCCATAAGAAATGGTATAATTATCTATCGATAGAGAATCTTTTAATCTCTCAACGAGGCAATGTGCAAAAGCCAATGGCCGTGAATTATTGTCTTCATTAAGATAAAATAAGGATTCCTCGTCAATATCGCTTACAAATTTTTTTAAATCAGCCATTTTTTATTTAATTATGTTTTTAGAATAAAGTTTTATCCGTAACAAGCAAAAGGTTGTTGGCACCAAATGTTGCGTTTGTTTGGAATTTTGCTCACAAATATATAAAAAATTCTGCATTTTTCTTTTATTGTATTAAAATTATTAAGGAAAATTGATTGGTTATGGCTAAATAAACAATAAACTGACAAGTAAATCGGTTAATTCATACAAATTGTGGCATTTATTAGCAATAATCTAAAGCTATTAAAATAATATTCTAAATACTTGCAAGCCTCGGTAGTAGAATATCTTGCGATCGTCCGTTATTTGACAGCATGATTATATCACGTTTTCGATAGCTAAGAGACATTATTTTGCCGACATCGGCAATACAAACATGTATTTTCGCCTTAAAATATAAAGTATGCTAAAAGTCTTCACTTTTAAGACTATTTATTTTGTGAATTTAAATCGTTTTAATAAATTTGCATATTTAAAATAAGAATATAATTAATCTGTGGGTTTAAAAATTGAAAAGATAAAGACCATATTTAAGAATCACTTGTATAGTGTTCAATATAAAGGTTGCAATGAATCTGAGTTTTCTAGACTATTTAAACAATGGAAGAATCCTGAACTGGTAGAAGTATTTCTCGATACCAACAAAAAGGAACTGGACAATCATTTTTGGAAAGATAGGAATATGACTCAATCCAAGGCCCGTCGACTTATAACACAGGAAGCAATAGACACAGAAGACCACTTTTTTGATCTCTATGAGAATACCCGAAAAGGAGATGTACCTGACTTCAATCAGGAATTTTTTTTCCTCGATAAACACGTCTATCAATTCTCATTAAGGTCAAAACATAAAATGTACGGTACACATGAAAAGGAATTTCCTGCATTTCTTAGGATTTACGCCATCAGAATAGACAACAACTGCTTTCTCATTACAGGTGGTTCTATTAAACTTACACAAAGTATGAATGAGAGTAAATATCTCATCAAAGAACTGGAAAAACTTAACAATGTTCAAAGTTGGCTCGAAAAAGAATATATAGCAGATAGTGACGATTTAAATAAATATGAAAACAATGAATGACATTAAAAGCAAAGTTGACTTTATGAATCAGGTTTCAGAAGGTCAAGACACGGATTGGCTTGAAGAGGCAATGTGGAGAAAACAAAATGCTGCATGGTTAAAGAAATCTATGGATATTGCTAATGATGTGTTAGATGAATTACATCGACAGAAGATGTCAAAGTCTGACTTTGCAAAAGCAATGGGTGTAACTCCACAACGGGTATCGACATTACTTAGCGGCAGAGAGAAGATGAACTTGGAAACAATTTCCAAGATGGAAGAAGCATTACATATTACTTTAGTACAGACAGGAGAGGATAAAAACGCCATTCTTACAAGTGATCAAACTATATCCATACATTGCTCCTTCACTCATGAATATGCTACAGAATTTCCAGGCAACATAAACAATATTATTGCCCATAACGAACATGGTACAATTGAAACTATATTAAACTAAGCATGATGGATAATATACTATACAATCTGACAAAAATCGACACCAAGTCATTTGATTTCTATCTTGATAATTTGGATGAAAGTAAATCACCTAATAAAGAAATAAAGGTGCAAATCAAAGTAAATTCAAAATTTCACAATATCTCAATACTATCTGAGATAATTTACAAGCAAGAAGAACGACTGATTCTTCGCTTACAGGTGGAGTGTGTCTATATCATAGAACCGGTATCTTTTAAAAAACTGATTATGGATGATATGATAAAATTGCCAGCTCCTTTCCTCAAGTTGCTTATTTCTACAACTACCAGTACGTCAAGAGGCATATTATTCGATAAGTTGGAAACTACTCCATTAAAAAATGATATTCTACCCATTCCTGAATGGTCTGATGTGAAAGATCTGGAACAAAAAATAGATTGTAAATAATATTGCCATTTTTCCATACCCAGCAAAAAGTGCCTTTTCTCCCAGAAATTTTTGTTGCATTATACCTCCACCCTCCACCCAACTTGGTCAATTTCTTTGTATTATTCTGATTGATATGTATTTGTGAGGATTGTGATTGTTGCAGAACCTCCACCTTACTTCCACCATCCTCCACCCTCAAAATACTCGAATAATATTTAACTAATTGCAGAGTGATATTCTATATTATAATCATTTGTATATGATAGTATCAGATGATTAATAATAAATTAAAATAGTTGACAAAACGAGTTTATGCCATTTCGTCGAAAATACACACTTCAGACATATTAACATTCTGTGGTATTTATTTACAGTTCCAGTTGTCAAGATAAAATCGTATATCATTACGTAGAATCTGCGCGTCGTGCGAGAAAAATTGCGCACCGCCAAAAAAAATTTCCCTTCAAGGAAAATTTTCTCGCACGGTGCGCAATTTTTCAAACTCACCGCTCTTGAGGAATATTTAGGCCTAAAAGTGATCCGAAACCAGTGGGATTGCTCTTCATACCCACCGTTTTGACAACAAATTTAGGCCTAAATATTGTGCCAACTCACCAATTAGAATCTTTGATAAAGCCGATTTGTATGACCGAACCACTGATTTGTGTGACGTTTGTGCGACGATTTGTTACATTTACAACCGTACTTGCTGACCGTTAACCTGTTGATTGTCAGTGGTTTCAGTAATACTGTGACGTTGTCACGTTTTTATTTTGAATTTGAAACCGTAGGCAAAAAAAGCCTCTAAATGAAAATTTAGAAGCTTTAATATGGTGATTCCGTTGGGATTCGAACCCAAGACCCACGCCTTAGAAGGGCGTTGCTCTAATCCAACTGAGCTACGGAACCCCGTAATCGGCTGCAAAGGTAAGACATTTTAATAAATAAACCAAATATTTCAGGGCATTTTTTATATTATCTTACTCTCAAGCTATCACCTATCCTGATCTGGTAATCGGGCGACAGATGATTCATCTTATACAGATATTTGATTCGTATACCATATATCTGGGCGATGTCGTACATGCTCTGTCCGGCACGGACTATATGGGGATGGTTCTTGTACGCCTTATCAGCTTTTCTCCTTTTCTTCTTCAGGTAGATGATGTCACCTTCCTTCAACTGGTCATCCTTATCCCTCTCGTTATATCTGGCAAGGGCACGGCGAGGAATGTCCACTTCATCACCGATACTGCGGAAGGTGTCTCCTGCTCTCGCTTTCAGATAGTAGTTCTTGTTGTACATATAGATAGGATGCAATCCCATACCCGACTTGCTCGCTTTGTCGCGACTGTTGCGCTGGGCAAGGAACTTGTCGTAATGACGCTGCGAATCATACTCGTACAATTTGTACAGTTGGATGATATTGATCAACTGCGGCGCATACGTGGAACTGGTTGCATATCCACATTGTTTCAGACCGTAAGCCCAACCTTGATAATCGGTGATGTCGAGACTGAAAAGTGATTTGTACCTGCTGGCTGATGTCAGGAATTTACTATGGTCCTCGTAACTTTCGTAAGCATTGGGATAAGCCCGGAAACATTCGTTTTCCGCATCATCGTCCTGATAATAGGTACCACCTGTCCAACCGTGACATTTGATGCCGAAATGATTGTTACTGCTGATGGTAAGCGTACTCAGTCCGGCCCTGCTCTCCAAGAGTCCCTGAGCCAAAGTGATGCTGGCAGGTATATGATATCTGAGCATCTGTTCGATGGCCAGATCTTTGTATTGATTGATATATTGTTGATATTGCGCGTTCCATCTCGACTGGGCACTGAGTCCAATGGAAATGAAAAACGTTATGATACATATAGTTATTCTCTTCATCTCATCCTTTATCTTAAAAGTGCAAAGATATACAAAATAGTCAAAAAAGCAAAAATTTAATCTCTGAATATTTTGAACTTAACAAAATAAAAACTATATTAGCATCCGAATTACAAAACACCTATTTATATTATGAGAATAATAGAACTTAAAGCTAATATCCATGTATGTCAACCGGAGGAACTGACAGAGACGGAACGTACTCTGATCGAGTCGGCCATCAAGGCTACTGAAACATCTTATGCCAAATACTCAAATTTCAAAGTTGGTGCCGCCGCCCTACTGTCGGGTGGAACCATCGTGACAGGAAGCAATCAGGAAAACGCTTCTTACCCGCTCGGCTTGTGTGCCGAACGTACCACCATCTTTGCCGCCAACTCACAATATCCCGACCAGGCTGTGGTCACCTTATGTATAGCTGCGAAGAATGAACGTAACGAATTGCTCCCCGACCCCATCACACCCTGCGGTGCCTGCAGGCAAGTTATCCTTGAAGAGGAAAACAGATACGGCAAGCCGGTCAAAATGATTCTATATGGTACCAAGTATATCTATGTGATCGATGATATAAAAGATATACTCCCGCTGGCTTTTATAGACGAAACAATGAAATAAAATAGTTACAATCTTAAAAAGATTTAAATATTGGAATTATTTCAACTTTATATTTTCTACATTAAAAATTAATACTTATCTTTGCATCAGAAATCAAAACAATGAAAAGAATGAAGGAAAAAGAGGCTTACGAGAAACTGTTGAGTTGCGGACTGAAACCATCAGTACAGAGAATGGCAATTATGCAGTATCTGCTTACGCATCTGACTCATCCCAAAGTGGAAGATGTCTATGAAGGACTCAGTAAGAAGATGCCTACATTAAGTCGGACGACTGTTTACAATACCTTACGCCTACTTTCAGATCACAAAGCCGTACAGATGATAA
The DNA here is from genome assembly GCF_937863835.1 of uncultured Prevotella sp. Classification (GTDB taxonomy): domain Bacteria; phylum Bacteroidota; class Bacteroidia; order Bacteroidales; family Bacteroidaceae; genus Prevotella. The sequence continues at coordinate 15,370 of NZ_CALMHT010000067.1, read as the reverse complement.
CCATCGATGAACATCGGGTGTGTTACGACGGCAACACCGAACCACATGTACATTTCTATTGTAAAGAGTGTGGCAGAGTAATCGACATGTTTGACCAGAATGCACCTGGTTGTCCCAGTCAGATGATGATAGACGGGAACATGGTTACGGATGTGCAACTGTACTACAAAGGTGTATGTGCGGATTGCTTAAAAAAGAAACAACATTAATATCAAATTTAAAATTATAAAATTATGAAAAAGAAATTTATTTGCTCAGTTTGCGGTTACATTTACGAAGGTACAGAAGCTCCAGAAAAATGCCCAATATGCAAGGCTCCACAGTCTAAATTCACAGAGTTGGTAGAAGATGACGCTCCTGCTTTTGCTACCATGCATGTACTGGGTGCAGCAAAGAAAGAGAATGCTGATGAGGAAATGCTGAAAGATCTTCACGCTCACTTTAACGGAGAATGTGGTGAGGTAGGTATGTATCTCGCAATGGCCCGCCAGGCTGACCGCGAAGGATATCCTGAGATAGCAGAGGCTTACAAGCGTTATGCTTGGGAAGAGGCTGAACACGCATCAAAGTTTGCTGAACTTCTCGGTGAAGTGCTGGGTGACACAAAGAGTAATCTTGAAGCACGTATCGCTGCTGAAAAGGGTGCTTGCGAAGATAAGTTCCGTATTGCCAAGAATGCGAAGGCAGCCGGTATGGACGCCACACACGATACAGTACATGAAATGGCAAAGGACGAAGCTCGTCACTGCGCAGGATTCATGGGACTTTATAAGAGATTCTTCAAATAGGTAGACTAGATAATTTGATTGATTTATTAAAACGCTCTCGGGTATACGTCAAAGTATGCTCGGGAGTTTTTCTTGTTACTACTTTGCCCTGTTGCCAGTCATTCATACAATAAATACACGGGCAATCCGTTTTATTATTAATGAAACGAATAATATTTTTTTTATCTACCATCCTATCAGTGGTAATACTGACTTCCTGCAATGACGATGATTCATTTTCTTCGTCTAAATCCAACTTGCTCTCTTTTTCCGCCGACACGGTATATATGGATACGGTGTTCTCTAAAGTGCCTTCATCTACGCGGACTTTCTGGGTGCACAACAATTCCAGCGACGGCATCAGAATTTCGTCTATCAAATTGGCGCAGGGCAATCAGACGGGATTCCGTGTGAATGTGGATGGTACCGACATTACTGCTACGGGGTATCAAACTAACAATGTGGATATTCGTAAGGGTGACAGTATCAGGGTGTTCGTTGAACTGACTTCGAATTCGACCAACGAGACAGCTCCGCAAAAACTGGAAGATAATCTTGTGTTTACGCTCGAGAGCGGTAATACGCAAAAGGTGAATCTGAACGCCTGGTCATGGGATGCCATATCCATGAAAAACCATGAATTCAAAAAGGATACGACCATCTCTTCATCCAAACCTATTGTCGTGTACGGTGGACTGAAAGTGGACAGTGGCGTGACGGTCAGAATCCAGGGGGGTACCGCCATATATTTCCACGATGGTGCCGGCATCAGTGTCTACGGTACGCTGAAATCTGTCGGCGACTCTACCGCTTTTGTGACGATGCGCGGTGACCGACTGGATAATATGTTCGATTACCTGCCTTACGATATGGTGAGCGGACAATGGAAAGGTCTGCACTTCTATTCATCGTCACAGAATAATGAAATCAGGTTCACGGACATACATAGTGCCAATGACGGTATCGTATGCGACTCGTCCAGCGTGAACGGCATCAAACTGGACCTGAGCAACAGTATCATCCATAACTGCAAGGGTGCGGGTCTGTATTCGTATCTTTGCCAGATCAACATCAGCAACTGTCAGATAACGAATACACTTGGAGACTGTGTGGCTGTGTATGGTGGAAAGGCTACTATCAACAATACGACCATGGCGCAGTTTTATCCGTTCGACGCGGAACGGGGTGTGGCTCTGAGGTTTAGTAATACGTACAACAGTTTTGCTTATCCGCTGACATTGATATCCGTCGTCAACAGTATCATAACCGGGTATGCGGACGATGAATTGCAAGGAAGCAAAAGTGATACCGGCGGTGATTTCAATTATCTGTTCGACCATTGTCTTATCTGTACGCCTAAGAACGAGAAAGACAGTATGATGACCCATATAATATGGGAATCACCTGACAGTACGGTGGCACAGAATAAGAATTTCAGGAAAATAGATACAGAAAACCTGCGCTATGACTTCAGACTTGATTCTCTGTCGAAAGCTATAAACGCAGGTAATGTCAATACCTCTCTGGAAATAGACCTGAAAGGCAAAAAGCGTGATAAGACGCCGGATATGGGCTGTTACGAATATTAGTTGACGGGAACAAACCGATAACGGCGGATATATTTCTTCAGTGCGGGCACTTGTTTAGCCACTTCGTTGGCCAACAGACCTGCTACCATACGGGCTCCGTATACATTATAATGCGTGTTATCCTGTCTGCCTTTGGGTAACGACGGTTCTTCTCCGGGAAGAAACCACATGTGCAGTTTCCTTGATTTCACCGGTCCCAGTCCTTGTTCGAGGTCGTGGGTAATCTTATTGGCATCCACAAAAGGTACATTCAGTTGGGTGGCAACATTTCGCGGTGACAGCAGATAGGCTCCGTGGGTATCGACGAGGGTGTCGCCTTCCTGTAATCCGGCAGAGGAATTGGTACGCAGGTCATCATCCGTAACGGCAGTGCTGCTTTGTGCGAAGATACGGCGTACCACACTGTTGAACAGTACTGGTATCCCTCCTTTCTCTCTGGTTTCCAGAACAAACTTACGTAGGTTGGCGTCGAATGTCGTACCGGGATCGGTATGGCGGTCGGCCTGCGGCTTTTCATCATTGTGGCCAAACTGGATGAATACATAATCACCTGGTTTGATCTTGTCAAGCACTTTCTGCCATCGTCCTTCATCGATAAAACTCTTGGACGAACGACCGTTGACGGCATGGTTGTCTACTACTATACCGTCCTTGAAGTATTCCTGAAGGACCATCCCCCAGCCTCTTTCCTTTTTACCGTTGGTGGTATCTTTATTGGCCATGGTAGAATCGCCGATCGTAAAGACGGTGATACGGTGTTCCGACTTGAACGCGGAAAAAATGACGAGGCACAACAGTAGCGTGATAATTGTTTTAAGTTGTTTCATAGTTTGTTTTATATATATAAGGTTGGCATCATCCATCAATGTGACGATACCAACCTTGTTTGTTTTTAATCTATCCGTTAATCGTAGCGATTAATTCTACGGGAGTGACAAGCGACTGTTCACCTGTCGTCATATTCTTCAGTGTGACCTTGCCTTCATTGATCTCGTTATCACCCGCAAGGGCTACAAAAGGAATCTGTTTGGCATTGGCATAACTCATCTGTTTCTTCATCTTGGATGAATCAGGGAAAATCTCTGTACGTATGCCGGCTGCACGTGCCTTGGTGATGATAGGTAGACAATACTCGGTCTCTCTCTCTCCAAAATTGATAAAGAGCAACTGTGTCGCATTGATTGCCTCCTTGGGATATAAGTCGAGCGTATTGAGGACATCAAAGATACGGTCTGCACCGAATGATATACCTACACCACTCAATCCCGGCATACCGAAGATGCCTGTAAGGTTGTCGTAACGTCCTCCACCTGTAATACTACCCATCGGCGTATCCAGGGCTTTGACTTCGAATATGGCACCTGTATAATAGTTTAATCCGCGGGCAAGCGTAAGATCCAGTTGCATCTCGTTGTTCAACGAGCATTTCTTCAGTGCATCGAGGATATAACGGGTCTCTTCCACACCTTTCATTCCGATTTCCGACTCTTTCAATACATCGGCTATCGTATTGAGTTTCTCATCGTTACTTCCACTCAGCGAAATGATGGGTTGAAGTTTTTCGATGGCTTCGGCACTGATTCCGTCATCAGCCAGTTCAGCATTGACACTCTCAAGACCTATCTTGTCCAGTTTGTCGATTGCCACAGTGATGTCCACAATCTTATCAGCTGCACCGATCACCTCAGCCATTCCTGTCAGAATCTTACGGTTGTTGATCTTGATCTGTACCCTGACACCGAAACGTGTGAACACGGTATCGACAATCTGCATCAGTTCTACTTCATTGAGCAGAGAATCGCTACCTACCACATCGGCATCGCACTGATAGAACTCACGATAGCGTCCCTTTTGCGGACGGTCGGCACGCCACACCGGTTGAATCTGGTATCTCTTGAACGGCAGTTGCAGTTCCTCTCTGTGCATCACCACATAACGGGCAAATGGCACGGTCAGGTCGTAACGCAGTCCCTTCTCGCACAGTTTGGCAGCAAGATGAAGTGAATTGCGCTCTTTCAGTTCATCATCGGTGATCTTATTCATATAATCACCGCTGTTCAGAACCTTGAACAACAACTTATCACCTTCCTCGCCATACTTACCCATCAGGGTCTGCAGGGTCTCCATGGCAGGAGTTTCGATCTGCTGAAAACCATACAGGGCGTATACTTGTCTGATCGTATCGAAAATATAGTTACGCTTTGCCATCTCTACAGGAGAGAAGTCTCGCGTACCCTTTGGTATACTTGGCTTGTTCATATCCGCTTATTACTTTCTTACGATGGTCTGTTCACGGTCAGGACCGATTGAGATAATCTTGATCGGTGTCTCCAGTTGAACTTCCAGGAACTTGATATAATCCTTGAATGTCTTCGGGAACTGATCCTCACTGGTAAACTTGGTCATATCTGTGCTCCATCCCGGCAACTCTTCATATATCGGTTCGATACCTTCTTCGATATTGTATGGGAAGTAATCTATTCTTTTACCGTTCTGCTTATAAGCTACACAGGCCTTGATCGTGTCAAAACCGTCAAGGACATCACTCTTCATCATAATCAACTGGGTAACACCGTTGACCATGATAGAATAGCGCAGTGCTACAAGGTCTATCCAACCGCAGCGGCGCTCACGACCTGTTACGGCTCCATACTCATGACCGAGGTCACGAATCTTGGCACCTGTCGCGTCAAACAGTTCTGTAGGGAATGGTCCTGCACCTACACGTGTGCAATAAGCCTTCATGATACCGTATACCTCACCGATCTTGTTAGGACCGATACCCAGTCCGGTACATGCACCTGCACAGATGGTATTGGATGATGTGACAAAGGGATAAGAACCGAAGTCTACATCAAGCATCGTCCCCTGCGCACCTTCACAAAGAATATCTTTGCCGGAACGAAGGATATTGTTGATCTCATGTTCAGAATCGACAATCTGGAACTGTTTCAGGTATTCGATACCTTCCATCCATTTCTTTTCTACTTCGGTAATGTCATATTCATAGTTGAGTGACTTCAGTATCTTCTCATGACGAGCTTTCGCTGCTGCATATTTCTCATCAAAGTTTTCCAGGATATCACCGACGCGCAGACCGTTACGTGATACCTTATCGGTGTAAGTAGGACCGATACCTTTACCTGTAGTACCGACCTTGCTCTTTCCTTTCGCAGCCTCGTAAGCGGCATCGAGAACACGGTGGGTAGGCATGATAAGATGAGCCTTCTTGGATATATGAAGACGGTTCTTCAGTTCATGACCGCTTTTTTCCAAGTCCTTGGCTTCGTCCATAAAGAGATCCGGAGCCAAAACCACACCATTACCGATGATGTTCACTTTACCACCCTGGAAAATTCCTGACGGAATACTGCGGAGCACATATTTCTGTCCTTCGAATTCAAGTGTATGACCGGCATTCGGTCCACCCTGGAAACGAGCTACAACATCATACTTGGGAGTCAGTACATCGACTACCTTACCTTTTCCTTCATCGCCCCACTGGAGACCCAGCAGGACATCTACTTTACCTGTTTTCATATCGATTATATTGTTTTTTTATTTCCTTTTTTAGTTTCCGCTATTCTTTTCTTGGTCATCTTAGCCTGACAGGATGTGCATATACCATAGATGTACAATGAATAGCCGTCTTTATGGAATCTCTTGAAATGGGTTCCGGTCACGGCTTTTTCTATCTCTTTGGACTTAAATTCTTTTACGGTCCCGCATATTGTACATATTTTGCGGCAATGGCCTTTTGTACTATAGCATGCTTCGTATCTCGTACCTTCGTTCGTATTGATACGCACCACAAGATGTATCTCGACCAACAAATGCAGCGTGTTATACAACGTGGCCTGACTCACGAAGAATTTGCACTCCTTTTCAAGATAATTATTCAATTCATCAATGGAAAAACTGTTAGATATACTATAAACCGCATTCAATATGGTATTTCTTTCAGATGTCTTTCGACGGTGGTTCGTCTCAAGATACTGATTAAGAATATTCATGACTGCCGTTTTCGTACTTTCTTCCATCTGGCTTTTAAATTATAAAACCGTACAAAATTACAACTTTTTATTTAGAATACTTTATATACACACTAAAAAAGTTCCAAATTAAGACTTTTCGTCGCATTTCGGGCTACGAGTGCATATTCATCGTTTATTTCTGCAAAACGGCGCAGACATGTAGCGGCTGATTTCTTCAATGAGATATTGTCACTGAGAAGGGCGCTGCGCACTTCGTCCAGAAATTCGTTGATGCCTCTGTCGTTCATCTCCTCGCCGTTCATAAACAGTCGCGACAGGATACTGTAACCGCATATCTGATATAACAGTTTGTCGGTTGCGATCCATTTGAAAGCAAGTACGGGCGCATAACTTAAATACTGGTAAAGACTCATGGCTGCTATCTCCGCTATTTCCTGAGATGGTGTCTGTTCCATCCACAACTCTGTCAGATCGGGAAGCATTCTGTCTACAGGCATCGTCATCGTCGCCAGTATCTTGCATTCGCGTATATCCTCTTTCCACAATTCTATCGCCAGTTCGTAGTCCTTGCCCAGGTCTTTGGCCTGTGCTTTCAGTTCGGATAATGGGACGCCCCAGTTGATTTTGTATTCCAGTCCCTTGTCTTTCATAGACTGGGCTGCAACTCCGTTCATTCTCAGACGGAAACTCTGTTTGATGGACATCAACCGTTGATGTGTTTCTTCATTCATATCTCAATCATATTAGAATAATGAATAGTCTCTGCTGTATCTGAGCATCTGATGTTCATACGATTCGGTATAATCGATCCTGACATCCGTTATTTGTCCCTCACGGTCGGTGACGGGTATCATGACGGGGTTGATAAAACCTTTGTATGGTGCCAGATCCAACTTTCGATATCTTTCGAGTATCTCCTGATGCAACAGACTGTCTACATTGACTGCATATTTTTCCACCATCTCACGGGCTGCATGGTAGTCGCCTGTACTCTTGATACGTTGTATCTCTGCAAGCAATGTAGCAAAAAGTTGACGCAACTTGCCGTAATCGTTAATCACGACATACGTTTTACCGTTGCGCCTGATCATCTCAATCACATTATCCGTACGACCCTGTTCATAACACCAGTGTGAGATAAGTGCACGGTTTCTCATGTGGGCTTCTTCGATCTTGTTGCCCGGTTTGATACGAGTGAGTTGTGTCATCAGACCGTTCATGATATATGTGTAATAATTCGATTTGTAGGCTTCCTTGTCAGGTACGAGACCCAGTTCGACCAACTTGTCGTCGGCTATATAATATAACCCGAACAGGTCTGCCCTCGCCTCTTCAATCGTATTGCCATAAGATTTCAAAGCATCCGGATCGACACCAGGCAACAGTTGACCGCTGCCGTGCCCCAGACATTCGTGAAGGTCGGTATGCAACTCATCACATACATCACCATATTTTCGAATCATCTCTATGGTATCGGTATCTACGACAAACTCATCATCGAATCCGTTACCTTTGGCTGCCTTGTTGTAAGCCTCCGTAAGATTGTTGATCGTTACACTTTTACTGCCATACTCAGCCCTGATCCAGTCGGCATTGGGCAGATTGATGCCGATAGCCGTCGAAGGATATTCATCACCGCCCAGCATGGCAGCGGAAATAACATTGGCGGAAACGCCCTTGACCTGTTGTTTCTTAAACCTGTCATCGACAGGTGAATGGTCTTCAAACCATTGCGCGTTACTGCTGATTGTATTCGTTCGTTTGGTGGCATCGGTATCTATGATCTCGACAATACCTTCCCATGAACCTTTCAGACCGAGAGGATCTCCATACACTTCTATGAAACCGTTGATAAAATCGACACATCCGTCAAGACTCTTCACCCATTCAATGGAATATTTATCGAAATCTTCCAGATTACCTGATTTATAATAACTTATCAATAACGAGATTATTCTCCCCTGTTGTTCATTTTCCGTTACCGTCAGCGCTTTTTCCAACCAATAGATAATCTTGCTGATCGTGTTTCCATACATGCCATTCTCTTTCCAAACTTCTTCCACAATTTTTCCGTCCCTCTTGGACAGACGGGAATTCAGACCGTAAGAAGGAGCTTGCGAACCACCGTTACGCTTCTTCTCAGCATAAAACTGTTCCGCTTCCTTTTGTGTGACATGATCATAAAAATTGCAGGCCGATGTCGCAACAATGTCCACACCGTCCGTCTTATTCACCCTCTTATATAATATGGTGGGATCGAAGATGACCGGGAAGATCTCTTCACAAAAGTCATCAACCGACTGTCCGTCGTTTAAGGGTAAATGTGCAGGATCTACACCGTCTATCAGTTGACGTAGATATTCTTTTGAAAACAGAGGTTCGAATTTTTCACAGCCATAATGATGATAAATGCCATTGGAAAACCATATCCTTTTCAGATACGTTTCCAGATGATGAAAATCATCACTGTTCCGGTTACCTTGATATTCAACAAACAGAACCTCCAACATCTTGCGGATGCGGAGGTTGTATTTGCCAAATTGGTCGAATGTTATATCCCTTCCCCACAACGTGGCTTCCGAGAGATAATAAACTAATTTTTTCTGTTTGAGGGTAAGTGTTTCAAAACCATTCAGACGATACCTGAGCATTTGTAAATCTGCAAAACGTACATCCGAATAGTTGAATTCGTTTGACTGCATAAAGTATTATTCTTTTGCTTTCTTTGCTGCACGAACCTTCTTCAGTTCTTTAGGATGCTGTGCCTGATACTTTAATCTGTACTCGCGAGGGGTGATACCTTTGAGTTTGTAGAAAGATGCATAGAATGACTGGCGGTTAGCGAAACCTACCATATCACTGACATCTTCCATACTTAAATCTGCATATCTCTTGTCAACGAGAATAGACATAGCCTCTTCAATACGGAATTTATTCACAAACGAAGTGTAATTCATGTGGAATTTTACATTAACTACAGCTGAAATATACCTCGTGTTTGTACCTAAGTCCTCTGCTAATGTTTTGGCTGAATAGTCTTTATCCTTGTATTTCTTCTGAATCAAGATGATATTCAAAATTTTCTCTTTTAGTTCATCCATTAAACTCGGTCTTACAAGACCGCGATACTTGGCGTCTTTTTCCTTTTTTTCTGTAATGTTATACTTTGCCATACCTGAATTTTATTAATTGTTTTTATTCGAGGTGCAAATATATAAATTTTATTATTAATTATCAAGGTTCCGACTCATTTTTTAGTAAAAATAAACTAACTTTGCAAACTATTCAGAAGTGTATGGAAATAATTGAGATATTAAAACAATATTATGGTTATGATTCTTTCAGACCAAAACAGCAAGAAATTATTACAGATGTAATCGGCGGACATGATTGTATGGCGCTGATGCCTACCGGTGGCGGCAAGAGTATCTGTTACCAGATTCCTGCCATCGCCATGCAGGGAACAGCCATAGTAGTATCACCTCTTATCAGTCTGATGAAGGACCAGGTGGAAACACTGAGGGCCAATGGTATTGATGCTGAAGCATTAAATTCAAACAATGACATTAATACGGACACAATAATAAGGAGAAAAAGTTATTCGGGCGCACTGAAACTGCTTTATATGTCGCCTGAAAAACTGATTGCCGAAATACCTTATCTGCTCAAGAATATCAAAATCTCACTGTTTGCGATAGACGAGGCTCACTGTATCAGTCAGTGGGGACACGATTTCCGTCCGGAATATGCCCAGTTGGGTATACTGCATCAGGAATTCCCGGATGTTCCCATATTGGCTCTCACGGCTACAGCTGATAAAATAACGAGGGAGGATATCGTCAATCAACTGAACCTGACCGATCCTCATATCTATATATCTTCTTTTGACAGACCTAATATCAGTCTGTCTGTCAAACGTGAGTTTAAAAAATCCGAAAAGCTGCATTTTATATACAATTTCATTAATAATCACCGGGATGAACCTGGGATTATCTATTGCTTGAGCCGAAAGAATACGGAATCTGTTGCCAGAGAACTGATTTCGCATGGATTCAATGCGGCGATATATCATGCCGGTCTTTCTCCTTCGGACCGGGACAAGACACAGGAGGCGTTCAAGAATGACCAGGTGCAGATAATATGTGCCACCATCGCATTCGGCATGGGGATAGACAAAAGTAATGTCCGTTGGATTATACATTATAATATGCCTAAAAGTATAGAGAATTTCTATCAGGAAATAGGAAGGGCCGGTCGTGACGGTGCACCTGCCGATACGGTTTTGTTCTATTCACTTGCGGATATTATTCAACTGCAACAGTTTGCCCGCGAAAGCGGTCAACAGCAGATCAATATGGATAAACTGCGCCGTATGCGCGAATATGCTGAATCGAGTGTATGCAGGAGAAGAATCCTATTGAATTACTTCGGCGAACAGACGGACGAAGATTGCGGTAACTGTGATGTATGCGAGAATCCCCCACAGAAGTTTGACGGAACAGTGATTGTACAGAAAGCGCTCAGTGCCGTAGCCCGTACCGATGAGAAGATAAGGGTGTCAACGGCTATTGAAATATTAAGGGGAATCAATTCAACCCAGGTAATCCACAACGCTTATAACCAGTTGAAGACCTACGGCGTAGGAAAGGATATCTCGTCTAACGACTGGCAGGACTATATATTACAAATGCTCCAGATGGGATTCATTGAGATTGCCTATAACGAATCCAACCATATCAAGATCACATCAAGCGGCTGGGATATATTAAAAGGAAATAATGAAACGCAACTTGCCGTCATTGACCGCAGTGTCAAACAACCGGTACAAAAGAAGAAGACCAGACTTCATCTTGAAATACCGTCGATCAGAATACCTGGTATATCTAATGATGACGGGACAGAAGATGCCAAACTGTTCGAATCTCTACGTGCTCTACGTAAAAAACTTGCCGACGAACAAGGATTTCCGCCCTACATTATTCTAACGGACAAAGTGTTGCATGCACTGGCTACCATCAGACCGGTAACGATAGAGACCTTTGGTATGATATCGGGTATAGGAGAATTTAAGAAGAAAAAGTACGGTGAAGTATTCACCAATCTAATCAAAAAATATGTATAATATGATCATAGATGACTATTCGTAGTCATCTATGACATTATTCATGAAATCCATCATCGGTTTCGCCACCTTGAATATTTTCACCATTTCGTCAAGCCATCTGTCGCCATCATAAAAGGTGTTGGGCACCGACTTCCAACAACAGTAATCTTTCATTCTCAAATATTCAATGTATTTGTAATCTTTGGGAAATCCTGACGGACATGTCTTCAGATGTTCTATCCCGAATCCCTTAGGAGAGCCCCACTCCTGGTCGACCGGACTGCCGAAGTATTTCAGGAACTTCTCGTTCTGCACACATTTCAGCCATTCTTCTTCATTACTCATCATCTCATTTCGACATGCGGTAAGTATATTCGTCGGCAACCAGTAATTACCTACTGCCAACAAACATTTGTCCGGTTCGATGTGTATATAATATCCACCTCTGAGAGCCTTCTTTCCGCGGGCGTTGATATAGGCGCCCAGATGATTCTTGTAGGGAGACTTATCCGGAGAGAACCGGGTATCGCGGTTGAATCTGTAAGTTGCATCCTTGGGCAGGACATGTTTGACAGACGGATCAAATTCCGAGATTCTCAATATAGCCTGGGCTATGCCATCTTCGAAGTTTTTTCTCACTTCAAGATATTCCGCTTTATGTTCCAGAAACCATTGTCTGTTGTTATTTGCAGACACGTCTTTTAGAAATTGGATTATTCTTTTTGCATCCATACCGTTTTATTCTAGTTTAGAACCATCTATCAATTTGGGACAAATATCATTAAACTCACATTTTGAACAATGTGGAGTTCTGCTGGTACAGACATATCTGCCATGAAGAAGTAACCAGTGGTGGGCATTCGGTACATCATCCTCCGGGATATTGACCATCAGTTCCTGTTCCACTTTATAAGGCGTATTGGCATCCTTGCCAACCAGCCCCATCCGATGACTTACTCTATATACATGTGTGTCCACAGCCATGGTCGACTTGCCATAAGCAACGGCCTGAATCACATTCGCCGTCTTTCTGCCGACACCGGGCAGTTTGATCAGATCATCGATATTGTCGGGCACGATACCGCCGAATTCATCAACGAGCATCCTCGACATCTCTACCAGATGCTTAGCTTTAGCATTCGGATATGATACACTTTTTACATATTCGTATATCTCGTCTATTTCCGCATCAGCCATTGACTTGGCATCAGGATAGAGGCGAAACAGTTCGGGAGTGATCATATTAATCCGTTTATCTGTACACTGGGCACTCAGTAATGTGGCGACCAACAACTGAAAAACGCTGCCAAACTCAAGTTCGGTGGTTACGACCGGCATCTTATTCCGGAAATAATCCAGTATATATCTGTATCTGTCTTTCCTGTTCATATAAAAAACGCCTTCTTTTTACAATCAAAAAGAAGGCGAAATTATTATTTAATGTTTACTGTTATTTTGTTTGTTTTGCCTTCGACATGTCAGCGATTGGTTTATATGCCTTGTTCAGACCGTTAACCACATCGGTAGTGATATCGAAAGACTTATCTGCGTATAGCAAGTTATCACCTGCCTTACTCAGTATAAGAGCATACTTCTTATCCTTATTATATGCTTTTAGGAAATGCTGCAGACTATCACGGAGCGCATTGTTGTATTTTGCCTGTTCAGCATCAAATTCACTTGAAAGACGCTGTTGCAGAGTCTGTAGATCCTGTTGCTGGCGCTGCAGGTTGGCCTGAATAGCCTGAGCCTGTTCACGTGTATAAGCGTTAGCCTGTGCTTTCTGCTGGAAATTGGCAGCTGCAGCCTGAAGAGCCTGACCCTTCTGGGCAAGTGTAGCCTGTATATTCTGACCTTTCTTCTGAAGTATCAGCGTATAGTCTTTACAGAATTTATATTGACTCATGAGAGAATCTACCTCTACATAAGCGATTTTCATATTAGCAGATGACACACCGGTTTGTGGTTTTTCGTCCATCTGAGGATTTGATTTGTTGCACGATGTCATCGTCAACGAGGCTACAGCTGCGATAAGCAATGTGCCCATAATGTTTTTCTTATTCATTTCTATATGATTTAATTATTTATATTCTTTCTTTTACACAAGTTTTCGTAGTACGCGCTTCAAGGTCCTGGTCCAGTACACAATGAATACCCTTCTTTCTGAGTCCGGGATTATCTTTCACATGCTGGGATGAGAACTTTCCACCTTTTATTAATATGACCTTTATGCATAATAATGCTATACTTATAGCAATTATTAACACGCTTAATAGCAATGTTTCTGTCATTTATTCGTAATTTTGTACTTTCAGACGGCAAAGTTAGTGCAAATCAAGATAAATACAAAATAAAAATAGAAGTTTCTTGACTTTCGTCCAACTAATTTAAAGTCAATTAATGATTTAACAAATATTTTTTAATGAGAAAAGAAGAATTACAACCGCGATGTGTGTTTGAACAATTCGCAAGGATTAATGAAGTACCTCGTCCTTCCAAACACGAGGAACAAATGATCGACTATCTTAAAAAATGGGGAGAAAGTCATCATTTGGAAACAAAAGTTGACGAGGTGGGCAATGTCCTTATCCGTAAACCGGCTACCAAAGGATTTGAGAATCGTGAGACTGTTATATTACAAAGTCACATGGATATGGTCTGTGACAAACTGGTGGACGTGGATTTCGATTTTAACAAAGATGCCATTCAGACTTATGTCGATGGTGAATGGTTGAAGGCTAAGGGCACTACCCTTGGAGCCGACGACGGTATAGGCGATGCTATGCAGTTGGCAGTACTCGCATCGGATGATATAGAGCATGGTCCCATAGAGTGCGTGTTTACCCGTGATGAAGAAACTGGTCTTACAGGTGCTCATGGCATGAAGGCTGACTTTATGACCGGCAATCTGCTTATCAATCTGGACAGCGAAGACGAGGGCCAGATATTCATCAGTTGCGCAGGTGGCATCAGCACCCGCGCTCATTTTGAAATCAGTAAGAGCGCGCCGACAGACGATTTGTTCTTCGTTCGTATATCAGTAAAAGGACTTACTGGCGGACATTCGGGTGATGATATTAACAAGAAGCGTGCGAATGCCATCAAGATTCTTGCCCGTTTCCTGTATAACACCGGGAAGAAATATTCGATTCGTCTGGCTCAGTTTAATTCGGGGAAAATGCACAACGCCATCCCTCGTGACGGTTATGCAGTATTTGCTGTTCCCTTTGATAAAAAAGAGGATGTCAGGGTTGACTGGAACATCTTTGTTACCCATGTAGAAGAAGAATTCCATGTGACCGATACGAATATGCAATTCAAAATGGAAAGTGAATCACCAGAACCGGTATTTACTGCCAGCGACACGAATCATGTCGTCATGTCACTTCAAGGTATCCATAACGGTATATTGACGATGTGTCAGGATAAAGAGATAGACTGGTTGGTCGAAACATCGAGCAATGTGGCCAGTGTCGTAACAGATGACAAGGGTATTACTGTCGTTACAAGCCAACGCAGTAATGTGATGAGCAACTTGGAAAATATGGCGAATACCATCGCCAGTGTATTCGAGTTGGCCGGGGCGAAGGTGGAACATATCGACTCTTATCCCGCATGGAAGATGAATCCTAACAGTAAACTGACCAAGATTGTTATTGACTCTTACGAAAAACTGTTTAAGAAGTCACCAAAAGTAATCGGAATACATGCCGGTCTGGAATGCGGATTATTCTCGGAACGTTATCCTAACCTCGACATGGTATCCTTCGGCCCTACCCTCCGTGGTGTACATTCACCCGACGAAAGACTGTTGATACCGACAGTTCAGATGGTCTGGGATCATCTACTGGATATATTAAAGAACATACCTATTAAGAAATAAGGTGATATAAACCAAAAAGAGCAGCTATTATA
>NZ_CALMHT010000066.1 GCF_937863835.1 uncultured Prevotella sp. | reverse complement strand
CACAAATAAAATAAAAGAATATGGTTTCATTCGAAAGCGATTACAATAATGGTGTACAACCAGAGATTCTGAAAAGACTGGTAGAGACGAACAATGAGAAGACTAGCGGTTACGGTTTTGACACTTACTGCCTACAGGCAAAGGAGAAGATAAAGGAGGCTTGCCATCTGGAAACCGCTGATATCTATTTTCTGATCGGCGGTACGCAGACCAATACGACGGTGATAGATTCTCTGACACAAGGCTGCGAAGGTGTGCTCGCCGCCAACACCAGTCATATCAACGTTCATGAATCGGGGGCCGTGGAATCGTTCGGTCATAAGGTTATCGTGATTGACAGTAAAGACAGTAAACTGTCTGCCGAGACGATAGACGAATATATGGCTGCCTTTCTGGCTGATGAAACATATCCGCATAGGGTTCAACCGGGAATGGTCTATATCACTTTCCCTACCGAACTGGGGGCGCTTTATACCAAACAGGAAATAGAGGATATATATCAGGTATGCCAAAAGTACGAACTGTATCTCTTCATAGACGGTGCCCGTCTGGGATACGGACTGATGTCGTACAGCAATGATGTGAGTCTGCCTTTTCTTGCCAGTCATTGCGATGTGTTCTATATCGGTGGCACAAAGGTGGGCGCCATGTTCGGCGAGGCGGTCGTCTTCACCAACACCCGCGCACCGAAGTATATCTTTACCAATATCAAGCGTCATGGTGCCCTCTTGGCCAAAGGACGTATGCTCGGTATTCAGTTTGACACTCTTTTCACCGATGATTTGTATTTCAGGATATCGCGTCATGCCATCGACATGGCGGAGAAATTGAAGAAGGTATTCACCAGCCACCATATCGGGATGGGTATCGACTCGCCCACCAATCAGCAGTTTGTCATCCTGTCTCCCCGACAGAAAGAGCAACTGATGAAAATGATTGCTTTCGAGGTATGGGAACCGCTTGACGAGAAACGCATCTTATGCCGGTTCGTCACCAGTTGGGCCACGACCGATGATGATATCAAAGCATTGGATGTGGCATTAGATAAGATTTAATAATCGTATAGAAATACTTCTTTTCGGTTTCTTGTAACATTATGCAAAGTTATTGATACAAAACTTCGGATGGTGTAATAGGTTTTTTGCTATTTTTGCAGCACAATAAATAACCTATCACTAAAAACACAATGAAGAGTATCAAAACTTTATTATTATCAATGATCATTGCATGTCCGGTACTGACGGCAGGAGCCAGTATGCCGGACACTTCGCAGAAAACATTCGCTCCTTGGACGAAAGGTGCATTACAAACCAACCGCTATCGTAATCTCTTGGTAGAGATGGGATATAGTGAGAAACAAGTCGATGCGAAACTGAAAGAAGTGTTCAATGATGTATTCTACGGCCCCAACAAGGTGTATTTCGAAGTTGGCGACAGTCTGGGATATATCACCGACATCAAAAACCATGACGTGCGTACGGAGGGTATGTCGTATGGTATGATGATTGCGGTACAGATGAACAGGAAGGATATATTCGACCGCATCTGGCGCTGGAGCAAGAAGTATATGCAGCACCAGGACGGACCGCTTGAGGGATACTTCGCATGGAGCTGTAAGACAGATGGCACCCGTAATGCGGAAGGTCCCGCTTCTGACGGTGAACTGTATTATATCACCTCTCTTATCTTCGCAGCCAACCGATGGGGAAACGATACGGGTATCAATTACCGCAAAGAGGCGCAGCGCATCCTGTCGAGTTCGTTCTCGAAAGACGGCGGAAGCGACGTGACATCCATATTCAACAAGAACAATTACCTGATTACATTCACACCTGATAAGTTTGGTAGCAAATTCACTGACCCTTCTTATCATATACCTGCTTTCTACGAAATATTCAGTCGCTGGGCATACGACGGACGGTCTGACTACTGGCAGAAGGCGGCAGTGGCCTCGCGCGAATATCTGCATAAGGTGATAGACGAGAAGACCGGTCTCAATCCGGATATCAGCAACTATGACGGCACGACACTGAAATTCAGGGGCTTCGAAATGAAGACCTTCAGATACGACTCATGGCGTGTACCTGCCAATATAGCTCTCGACTATGAGTGGTCGTGCGCTGACCGCGAATGGCAACAGAAATATGGTGAAAAGATACAAAACTTCTTCTATTCGAAGGGGCTCGATAAATTTGTAGACCAATACAATATTGACGGTTCGCTGCCTACGGAAAAGGAGATATTGGCTGCGGGCGATTATCCGAAGGCTCTCAGGCATTCTATCGGACTGCTTGCTACCACTTCGGCTGCTTCACTGATGTGCAGTCATCCTATCAGCAAGGAGTTTGTCGACGCTTTCTGGAACGCCAAACATGAGAAATCGCCCGACGGTTACTTTGACGCTTATTACGACGGACTGCTGAGGTTGTTTGCTTTTATGCAACTGAGTGGCAACTATCGTGTCATTCCTCCTGAAACGGAAGGGAAAGCCCCTACCCTCGACCAATACTTTACTGCGGCTACAAACAAGTCGGTGGCACCGGATGATAACGGATTCGTACGCAGATGGCTGTTGCTTGAACCAATCAATAAACCGAATCGCGGAAACAGCGGATTTACTGATACTTACCTGCGTGATGCTTTCGGTCAACAGTATTTCAAAAACCAGATGACCATCATTCCTAAAGACGGCAGTAGTGTAAAGGCTGGCGAACAGAAACTGACATGGCATGCTCTCGACAGCAAACACTTTAATGTGAAACTGTTCCGCTTTGCCGACGGATTCAAAAAACAGGTGTATGGTGTACTCTTCTGGGGCGTAACCTATATAGACTGTGCCGAAGATATACCTAACGTGCGACTGGCAGCCGGTTCTAATTCATCATCTATGTG
Source organism: uncultured Prevotella sp. (assembly GCF_937863835.1). Taxonomy (GTDB): domain Bacteria; phylum Bacteroidota; class Bacteroidia; order Bacteroidales; family Bacteroidaceae; genus Prevotella. The sequence goes on along the minus strand of NZ_CALMHT010000066.1, from coordinate 24,714 downwards.
GTGGCTCAACGGTAAGGAAGTGTTACTGCTGTCGGGCGACCGCCGTATGGTGAAGGACGACGGAGTGTCTACGCGCATCACACTGCATAAGGGACGGAACATCCTGCGCTGTGCTGTAATCAACGGTCCTGGCCTGAGCGACTTCTGCGCCCGTTTTATAGACGAGAAGGGTGCTCCGGTAAAAAACTATATTATCAATATCAAATAAAAATCTAGATTAAAATGAATAAGTATCTCAATATATTGACGGGCATTTCTGCTATGCTGATGTTATCTCTGTCTGCCAGTGCCCAAATAGGACAACCTTATATACACGACCCTTCTACCATCATGGAATGCGGCGGGAAATACTATACGTATGGAACCGGTGGCGGCGGACTGGTGTCGGATGACGGATGGACATGGAACACGGGGGCTGTACGGCCCGGCGGCGGTGCAGCACCCGACGCTATCAAAATAGGGAACCGCTATCTCATCGTCTACGGCAACTCGGGCGGAGGACTGAACGGTGGACATAATGCCCATATCTTTTCGATGTGGAATAACACGCTCGATTCCAGTGCTCCTGATTTCAAATTCTCAGAACCGGTAGAGGTAGCTGCCTCTGATGGTATGGAGGATAACGACGCCATCGACCCGGGACTGATGCTCGACCCTTCTACAGGTCGCCTGTGGATGTCGTACGGCACATACTTCGGTAATATCCGGGTCGTGGAACTGGATCCGAAAACGGGACAACGTGTAGAAGGTAACAAACCCGTAGATATCGCTATCGACTGTGAGGCTACCGACCTGATCTATCGTGATGGATGGTACTATCTGCTCGGCACACACGGCACTTGCTGTGACGGCGTAAACTCTACCTATAACATCGTGGTAGGACGGTCGCGCAATGTAACGGGTCCTTATCTGGATAATGTGGGCAGGGATATGTTTCATGGTGGTGGCAGAATGGTTATATCTGCCGGCAACCGTGCTGTGGGACCAGGACATTTCGGACGCGAAATCATCGATGAAGGTGTGGAAAGGATGTCATGCCATTATGAAGCTGACTTCAACCGCAGCGGCAGAAGTGTGCTCACTGTTCACCCTTTGCTGTGGAAGAACGGTTGGCCTTATGCAGGTGAACAGTTTAAGGAAGGTACTTATGCTATTATATCCGAGCGTCGCGGTTATGCTCTGGAACTGGCGGTAGACTTTGTACGTATGCAGCAGAAGATGCATAGATTCTGGCAGATAGACCCGAAAGAACCTGTCGAGTCTCTTCCTGAACAGCAGTTGTCGGAGGTGATACAGACATGGCCCAAAGGTAACATCGACGCACGTATAGGTGATTATATGTTCAGACCGAACCAGTTATGGACAATCACGGCTGTGCCCGAAGCCGGCGGTTATCTGGGGGCGCCGTATTATAAAATAATCATCAAGGGCACCAACCGTGCACTGACAGCTACTGCCGATGCGGAGGTGTCTACCGTTCCTGAATTTACAGGAGCCGAAGAACAGTTGTGGCGCATAGAACAACTGACGGACGGTACTTACCGTATTATGCCGAAGGTGATACCTGGCAAACAAGGACTGAACACACACTTTGTACTCTATTCTGCTGCCGACAGTACCCCTACGCTCGCGGAATATGATTTCAACTCGGACAATTCAAAATGGAACTTCAAATAAGAAATGAAAAAAACACTGTGTTTCATAATATGCTCGCTGCTTGTTGCTTTATCATTGTCAGCAAAAAGTAAAAAGAGTGCCGTCAGATTCGATACATACGAATATGACCTAGGTCTGATAGATGTAGCAGACGGTACGGTTTGCCACACGTTCACGATGCAGAACACCTCAAATGCTGTCATCAGGATAGCCAGAACGATACCTAGTTGCGAATGTATCAAGGCTTTCTATAAGGACGAGGAGATACAACCGGGCGGAAAGACCAAGGTAATGGTGGCGATGTCGCCCAAAGGCAATGCGGGAAAGACTTATCGAAGTATAGAACTGATAGATAACAATGGCAATACACTGGGATCACTGACGATGAAAGCGAACGTCAGTACGGTGTCCGGTCTACGTCCTGCCAGCGGTCATCGGTATCCATATCAGAACACGAACCTGTCTTACGAGGAAAGGGTTGAGAATCTACTTTCTCTACTGACACCGGAAGAGAAAGTGGGACTGATGATGAACAAATCGGTGTCTGTAGACCGCCTTGGCATTCCGTCGTACAACTGGTGGAGCGAGGCTTGTCATGGTGTACGGCAGGAAGGTTATACCGTATACCCGCAACCGATCGGTATGGCTGCCGCATTCAATCCGAAACAGATGTATGATGTGTTTGCCAGTGTATCCGATGAAGCCCGTGCCAACTGGAACCGTTCCGACCATCATATATTTAATGTGCCGATGGGAGCTACTTATTATCCCGGTAATCCGGAATTGACATTCTGGTGCCCTAACGTGAACATCTTCCGCGACCCTCGCTGGGGACGAGGACAGGAAAGTTGCGGCGAGGACCCTTATCTCAATGCTGTACTGGGTGTACAGACTGTACTGGGTATGCAGGGCAATGACATCAAATACTACAAGACTCACGCCTGTGCCAAACATTATGCCGTGCACAGTGGACCGGAACCGTTGCGCCACTCATTCAATGCCACGGTATCGATGCGCGACCTGTGGGAGACTTATCTTCCGGCTTTCAAGGCTCTCGTACAGAAGGGTCATGTGCGCGAAGTGATGTGCGCGTACAACCGTTATGAAGGGAAACCTTGTTGTACTAGCGACCGACTTCTGGTCGATATTCTGCGCCGTAAATGGGGATATGACGGGATTGTGGTTACCGACTGTGACGCAATCAACAATTTCTTTAACAAAGGGCAGCACGAAACTCATAAAGACCCTATCTCGGCTTCTGTCGATGCTGTACTGAATGGTACCGACCTGGAATGCGGAAAAGTGTTCATGGTACTGACCGATGCTTTAAAGAAAGGACTCATACAGGAATCCACACTCGACATGCATCTCAGACGCACACTTCTCGGACGTTTTGAACTTGGTATGTTCGACCTGGCCGACAGTATCCCTTGGGCAGGTCTGCGCCCTGACGTTATCAGCAGTGAACGAAACGACAGTCTGGCTACACAGGCGGCACGTGAATCGATGGTGCTGCTTCAGAATAACGGTATACTCCCATTATCAAAAGACATTAAGACGATAGCAGTGGTCGGTCCGAACGCTGATGATGTTTCCATGCTCAATGGCAACTATGGCGGAACACCGACAGAAAGGCATACCCACTCTCTCCTTGAAGGTATCAAGGCTGCTGCACCTGGTACCCATGTTATTTATCGCAAAGCTTGCGAACTCACCGACGAGTATTCTACAATTCATCATCTTGGTGATATGAATGAAGGCAAAGGAATATATGTAGAATTCTATAACAACAAGGAGTTGAGCGGCAAACCTGCCAAAACAGGTTATTACAAAGAACTGAACTTTTCTACTTTCGGAGCATGGGGATTTGCCGAGGGTATCAACAATGATAATCTTTCGGTACGTGTATCAGGTAAGTACAAAGCCACATTCACGGGTGATATGAAATATACCGTAAGTACAGACAATGGTTACCTGTTGAAAGTGAACGGTCAAATCATCGAGGATGCCAAACCGGTAGCGATGCACTTCGGATTCAACAGGAAACCTGAATACAAGACATTCAAGGTAAAGAAAGGAGATACGTACGATATCTCTATCGAATACAAACGCGGTAATGGCAATTTTGCTATTTTCCGTGCTGATATATGCGAACGCAACCTGATTGATTTTACCGAACTTGCATCAGAAGTAGGGAATGCCGATGCGATTATCGTGATAGGTGGCATCAATGCCCAGATAGAAGGTGAAGGTGGCGATAAGGCGGATATAGAACTGCCTGCTATCCAGCAACGTCTTGTCAGAGCGATGCATGCTACAGGTAAACCGGTTGTCGTAATCAACTGCTCCGGTTCTGCCATAGCTTTCGGCAGCGTAGAAAATCAATACGACGCACTCGTTCAGGCATGGTATCCCGGTCAGGGTGGTGCAAAAGCACTTGCCGATGTCCTCTTCGGTGATTATAATCCCAGTGGTAAGTTGCCAGTTACATTCTATCGTTCGAACAACGATCTGCCCGATTTCCTCGATTACAGTATGGAAAACCGCACATACCGTTATTTCAAGGGTAAACCGCAATATGCATTCGGCTACGGATTATCGTATACGACATTCAAATATGGAAAAGGACAACTGTCAGCTCCGTCAATGAATCAGGAAGGTACTGTCGCGCTCACCGTACCTGTTACGAATACAGGCAAGAGCAAGGGTTCTGAAACTGTACAAGTGTACGTAAAAGCACTGGATTATCCTGAGGCTCCGATTAAGGCGCTGAAGGGTTTCCAGAAATTGAACCTTGCAGCTGGTGAAACTGCAAATGCTGTTATTACTCTTAACGGGGAATCATTCGAATACTACGACCCGTCGATAGACGAACTGTCTACCCGACCTGGCCGTTATCAGATACTCTACGGCTCTTCGTCATTAGACAAAAACTTGCAAAGTATTGATTTCGTTGTAAACTAGTATAAGAAGAGTCTTATAAGAAAAGAACTTATTTTTTAAGATACCAGTCGCGTAATATCCAGAAGGCCTTTTTTCTCTTACCTTGATCAGAGATGAGACCTTTGCGATTGAAATAATTCTGGATAGTCGGGAGCGGACGTCGTGGTGAACGGAAATCTTTCAGTATCCATGGCGTCGTTCCCGACAATCCATCTATCTTTTCTATCATTTCAATATTTTCCTTGTATAGATTAGCCTGGAATTCCTCTGTCCAGCGTTCGTTTACGTCTCCATGTTTACCGGCAAGTGCACCACCACCGAATTCACTGATGATAACCGGTTTGTCGTAAGGTATCTCCCACTTCATTTTCTTGGCGTCGTTCACATCACGATACCAACCTATATACTGGTTGAAACTGACTACATCCACATACTTGTTCATATTATCATCAAGGCGGTTCACATAGTTTTCTGCCGAAGTGACTTCCATTGCCATACTGATCAGACGTATACTGTCTTGCGATTTAGCATACTGTGCCAGGTGACCTAGAAATCTGTCGCGGGCATCACTGTGAGGTGTCTCGTTGGCGATACTCCATATAATCACATTGGCACGATTCTTATCACGCATAATCATATCATGAAGTTGGGTCTGCGCATTATTGTATGTATCTTTGTTCTCCCATGATATAGTCCAGTAAACAGGTATCTCCGACCACACCAATATGCCCATTTTCTCTGCCTCACGCACGGCATGTTCGTTATGCGGGTAATGCGCCAGACGCACAAAGTTGCAGTTCAGCGATTTAGCCCACGAAAGCAATGTGTCGGCATCAGCGGCACTGTTGCATCTTCTGTTCGTATATGCCGTTTCCTCGTGTATGCTTATTCCACGAAGGAAAATAGGTTTGCCATTGAGCAATATTTTCTTTCCTTGTGTTGATATCGTTCTGAATCCTATCTTATCCTTGATAGATTCACCCAGATAACTTAATGTCACATCGTACAGTTTTGGGTTCTCGGGACACCAGAGCGTCGGTTTTGCTTTCATCTGTAATGACACGTACCCTTTGGCATCAGTCTTCACCGACTTGTTGATATGGAGTTCAGGTATCCTGAGATTGATAGTCTGGCCCGGAAGAGGTTGATTCAGTTGCACATTGAGATTGATGGTGTTGGACTTGTTCTTATCCAGTTGAAGATAATAATCAGCAATATAATGATCAGTCACATCTACGAGCATGACATCACGAGTGATGCCACCATAATTCCACCAATCGAAATTACGCGTAGGTACATCGTCCTGATGACGTTTGTTGTCGACCTTGACGATGACGAAATTCGTCCCTTCCTTCAACAGATCCGTCACATCATAATTGAACGGAGTGAAACCGCCTATATGATGCCCCACCTCCTTGCCGTTGACAAAAACGATAGCATCATAATTGACGGCTCCGAAATAGATAAGAGTCCTGCGCCCAGCTTTCGGATGCCATTCGAAATCACGTTTAAACCATACCGTACCCTCATAGAAAAAAAGTTTATCGTCCTGCGTATTCCAGTCGGAAGGTATATTCATCGTCTGCGACTTATCAAAATCATATTCTATCAAATCAGACGGCTTCTTTGATTTCGCATTGAGGAAATACCCCCAAGGTGTAGGTTTCATCCTGTAATCATAATAACCTTGTTCCTGAGGGTCGGCAAAATAGTTCCAACTGCCGTTGAGTGATACATAGTTTCGACCATAAACATTGGCAATAGCCGAGACACCGTCATTGGCACTGACGGATGACAGGCAAATACTTAAAAATGCAATGAATATATATATTCTCTTCATGTCTTTATAATCCGGTAATATAAATAATTAATAACCCAGTTCTTCTCCTACCAGGATAACGATATGTCGCTTTTCCGGTCGAGAGATACGTTGTATCGAGATGTAAGTGCAGATACAGTCAGCCGACTTACAATCGTGACATGTTCCGTCGATCAAGCACGGCGTATCGGTATTCAGTCGGGATGTATTGATAGGGGCAGCCGTACTGCGGGCACGTTTGATGGCAGCATCGATGTCTTGACAGACTTTATTCATCCCTATGACATAAATCACATGTTTCGGTCCCCACGTGATAGCAGCTACCCGGTTCCCGTTGCCATCTATATTGACGATTTCCCCGTCTTCGCTGATGGCATTGGCACTGGCCAGATAATAGTCGCAATCGAAAGCTTTCAGATAAATACGGCGCTTGTCTTCGGCGGAAGTGACATCATCACGGTCATAGACTTTGTAACGGCCTTCTTTCAGTACCTTGGTCAGTCCCATGTCACGGATAGAGGCAGAACCTCCCCATGATATGCTACTATCTTCGGGTATGAGCTCGAGAGCTTTATCGACAGCTTCCTGAGATGTATGACAATAATAGGCATCATAATGTCTTTGCTTCAGATTCTTTATCATTTTCTGAGCCAGTTTCCGATTTCGTATTTCTATAGGTGTCTCCATAATTATTTATGCTAATTCATCAATATAGAGGCAAAGATAATCATTAAATTCGTAATTCGTAAACGTTATCGTAGATTTTTTAACGATAAACATAACAACATGAAATATAAAAAACTATCTTTGCATCATAAATGATTGAAAGACTGAAAAACAAACTATTTAAAAATAAGATTATGGACAAGAAATTTGTAATTGGCGACCGTGCCAAAAATGAGTGGGTTAAAGTGCTCAACACTCAAAAGGAACAATTGGATTTTACTACTTCACTTGCAGAAGCGCTGCAGTATGACGCAGAAGAAATAGCGGCAAGCGAATTGCAAATTCTACAAGAGACAGGTTTTTATACCGACCTATCCGTATATTACATACAAGATAATAATGCTTATATTGAAGGTGAACGTGACAACTATCACCCTGTCAATGCATAAATAATAATATTAAAAAAACAATCCACCATTTTCTAAACTGAAAATGGTGGATTGTTTTTTATAATTGTTTTATAGTTACTTTACAATGATTGTTTTTGCCTGCTTTCCTTGACGGATGATATATATGCCGGATGGTATACTGATGGATGACATATTGCCATGGGCGATACGGACACCCGACAAACTGTAAACATCAACATCTGCATTCGTATCAATACCTGACGCGGCAGTTTCAGAAATACCTAAAGTAGAAGCATAATCTACGGCATATCCTACAATAACGTGACCAACACTCCAATCGAAAGCAAGTTGTCCGTTAAGATAATAATTGATTACGGCTGATGCGATATTCGCTGTCGTTACACTCGATCCATAACTAGGTGTCGTTGTAGCCGGGTAAGTGAGCATCAGTACTCCGTCTTTATAATAAGAGATTGAACCGTCGGTATTGTATGAAACGGTAACCATGCATGTTTTATTATAGAATATCGTATATGCGGTGCCTGTGGTGTATCCGGCAGCTATGGCTGCTGATGACAAAGTGGCCTTTGCCTCGTATGTGTCGTTCGAATTGTAACGCAATACCGACAGGAACATCGTATAGCGACTGTCTGTAGAATGGGCTATTGCATCCCAATCACTGGCAATGCCTGTATTCATATAGAAACTCAATGACAGCCCTGTCTTTGCGGATATATTCGTATTGGGCGTATCCAGATTGAAGACCGGCGAGCATGGGTATGTTTCTAATATGGCATTCTGCTTGACAGGAATGACATCTGTCATCTTTGTCGACTGTACCTCTACGTTTGATGTTTTGGTGTAACTGTAGTCGCCACAAGTTACGCCCATGGATAAAACTGCCGATGAACTGCTGTTGGATGTATCAAGATTCCATGTATACTTGCCTCCGTAACTACCATCTGTAGGTGTAGAGAGATTTTCACCGGTATAATACTTACTAGGAATATTATTACTTGCATTCTTGGCGTTATACGCTACGGTAACTTCATCAGAGAACATCTGTCCTTCTTCCCCTTTCTTGTATCCCCACATAGAAATATCGTTACCTACAGCTGTAAAACATAATGTAGCATAGTTGAGACCTTCCAATTTCTGTTTGAGAAGCACTCCCTTGAATGTAATCACATCATTGATGATAATGTTAATATAAGGACCATCAGCATCTTGCGACCATGTACCTTCATAATCTCCTGTTACGGTGCCATCGGCATTAAGCGCAATATCTTTCTCTGTTGCACATACGCGGTTGGCATAATCGGTACCGTTACCATGATAAATGATGCCGTAATGCCCTACTATATCACTTGTGGCATAAGGTTCGGTGCCCAACGTTTCACCGGCATACTGGAACGGTGCGGCTGTAATGTATCCGTTTTTTGTCTTGAACAACTGATGAACACGTACCTGATGACCTTCTGTACCGTCATTGAAACGGGTGTGGTAAACGAGGAAACTCTTTCCGTCGGTATCCACTATGGCTGAGTTGTGCCCTTGAGCTACATATCCATAACTCATCCAACTCCATTTGTAATACGACATCAGTCGAAGTCCTGTATTACCATTAACCGTGCCCACAGTTATATTAGTCGAAGAGTAACGCGCATCTTTATTTTGCATATCTACGTATGGTCCCGTAGGACTGTCTGAAGCAAATACGCGCATGTTATATCCACCAGTTGACGTAAGTCCGCCATAACTCAAAAACAGGTAATACTTTCCATTGATATACTGTATATAGGAACCTTCACCAGATACACCATTACCACCGGCTATCTTGGTACCTTGGTAGATATCTGATGTGGCATTGGCGGCAGTACCATCTGTCGTCGTATATGTATACGAATAATCGCGCAAACCGGTCGTGGCATCCAGACGCAGCATATAGATACCGCCAAACCAAGAACCGTAACTCATCCAGAGATTTCCACTCTCGTCATAGAAGACACATGGGTCGATGGCATTCAATCCATAGGTACGGTTGCCGTTGCGGGCATACGTGTAACGTGTGAGGTCTTCAGAAGAAGTGGCCACCTTATAGAAATCAGTAAGCGCAGCTTCTGTCGCATTCTTAAAACCGGAGTAGACTACAGGACCGACATACGTCCAGTCACCGTCGAGTGATGATGCCGTAAGCATGACGATGGAACTGTACCAATTGTCACCATTGATACTCATATACATGCACCACTTCTTCATCGACTTGTTCCATACTACATCCGGTGCCCACATATTACCACTTACACTGTAACTGGTACTGCCCTTTGCCGACCATGTTGCGGGTTTTGCAAATATGGTTGCATAGTTGGTGTTGAGATTATTGGTGAACGTTGTCCAGTTTTCCAGATCGGTGGAATATGCAAAGGCGAGATGCGAACCGAAAATATAATATACTTTGGTGGCTCCGGCAGTGTATTCGCCGGTAATGGTACTGCCCGATTTGTAGCCTACAACGACCGACGGGTCATGAACTGACACGTAATTGTATGCTTTCGCATTAAAGTTGCTGTTGTACAATGAATCAATTTCATCACTTGTTAAACTTGTGGCCGAAGCCGAGACCGGTATTAACAAGGACATCAATAATAAAATTGAAGTTAATAGTCTTTTTTTCATCTTTAGCGGTATAATTCAGTTAATAGTTTCGTTATAGTGCGCCAAAGATACAAATTAAAAGTGTAAACGCAATACTTTTAAGTGTTACTTCTACACTTTTAACTTGAATTAACCACAATTTATCAATCGAAATAAGATACGATGATGAACAGACAATCAAATCAGTTCACTTACATCTTATTATCTATGAAATAATGGAAGTTCTCTTCAATAAACTGCCGTACAGGTGGAAATACTTGTTTTGTCTGATTAATAAAAAAGATCATACGCATGATGGCATAAGGTACGAGTCTTTTGTTTATCTCTTCTATTTCATCACTACTTATCGCTCCGAAATATTCCCTTACAAACAATTTCCACACGTTTGCCATCGTGGCATTATTGACATGATAGAGTTTCATCGTTATATCATCGGGATTGGCATTACTCACAATATACCACATACCTAAATCGAACAAAGGATTACCATAACTGAATTCTGATAAATCAATCCAATAATTCTTTTTACCATCTGTAATAATATTGCCTATATGCAAATCACCGTGTACGCAAGTTTCTGTCTCGGGCACTCTGTCTATAAAATCTAAAACCTTCTTCTTACGTTCATCCGTAAGATATGTATTTTCTTTTATGTTCTTACGTGCATAATCGGCAGCAGAAGGGAATATATCCTTATCGCACGGAGTACTGTGCAATTGCTTGCACATCTTCGCGAATTCCACTGCATAGTATTCTACCTTGTCCGGTTCTTGGGATATGGCTCGCGCAAACGAACGCTTGTTTAATATCCGTTCGTATTCATTACCAAAATGTTTGCCGTCGGTAACCATACGTATAGGGCGTGGCGTGGTAATGCCCATATCGAGGACAGCCTGCGACTCACGTATTTCATCATCAGATACAGATCTATCAACAAAGTCGTTATATAACTTAATCATCGTTTTCCCATTACGATGATTATAGCTGATGGCACAAAAGCCATCGCCACTTTCTTCGTAATCGTTCATATCAATTAATTCGGGTTCCAATTTCATCATTGTATTTTATTGATTAGACGAAAAGACTTTATTTATTAACTCAACAAACTCCTGATACGCAAACGTGTCTTTCAATTCAGAAAGCGATGCGGCTAGTCCGCGATAATGCCATTCGTGCATCTTGCGATCTTTCACATGAAATATATTCCATAGTTCATCACCCTTCTGCACATAATCACGATAGATGGCACGCATGTTGGACAGTTTATCACCCAAAGCCGCTATTTTGGCATCTCGTGGGGCTGCGGCAAGGTGGTCTATGGCATATTGTTTTCGAAACGACCAACTTTCTTCTTCTGACTCTCCCTCTACATCAACATCACTTTCTGCCTGTACCATATCTGCCACACGGTCGCCAAACTCTTTTCTGATGTCATTGATTGTAACATCTGTATCTTCGACCGTGTCGTGGAGTACTGCCGCTGCGAGAATCTCCTGATCGGGGGTAATCGTCGCAACAATCTCCATGGCTTCCATAGAATGAACGATATAGGGGAAACCTTTATCACGACGCTCTGAATTAGAGTGTGCCTTGACAGCAAATACAATCGCACGATCAAGAAATGATGTATCCATGAATTTGTTTGCCATAATTGTGTATTTTTTAAAGTGACGATAATTGGTTAACAAGTTCATATATGTGTTCAGCTTCAGCAACATTTTTATCTGAATTGCCATGGATCGCATTCAACAAATTCACCAATTCATCCTTACTGTTGCCTTTACGAAGTGTATATACTATACATAGATTCTGTATACCGATAATGGATGTCACAATATCCAGATCGGTATTGCCAATATGATGACGTGCCAATTCGTATGCATAATTGCCACAATCTTTCTTCATTTGTTCCACATCTCCCAATGTCTTCAGTCCTATCATCTTCAATATAGGGACATAAGACATCAGTGATATTTCCATAATCTCTGCCTGATTGATGGCGGCAATACGCTGATTCAGTTTATTGAATGGTTTGAGTTCCAAATACTTCTTGAAGGTCTGTTCATCCAAAGGTACATCATCCAATTTACCACTCTCAACCAGTGAGAACAACTGTCGGCTATATGCATTAAGAGATGTACGTATTCTACTAAACTCATTATCTACCATTTCCAGCATACCGGCTAATATGTTCAGTGTACGGAGATATTCGTCAGGTACATCTACGCCCGATTTATAACCGATGTCATGTTCTATAGCCGACCATACATGCTGTAATGTAGTTCGTATCTGTATCTCAAAACTGCATTCGTTAAGTTGGGGATGCTCAGCATCAAAATACAGTTGTTTAGGAAGTTTACAAATATAATGCAGCGAACTGTATCCAAAACGGTCTAACTGATGTATTTTTCGTTTATCAACTGAATTTTTCCAGTCAATAACAAAGAGGTTTTCTATCAAAGCGGCAATTTTGTCGACATCATCATCGTAAAGGGTAATAATACGTGTACCGAGGATATCTGTAATATCATCCAGATTTTTATACTTACTCCCTTTCCGTTCCAGTTTACCGGCCAGACTGGCCTCATTTTTGATACGTCCTTCTACAGCTGTGACCATGATACCATTCTGTCCAAGGCAAAATTTGATCTTTTTCAGTACCAACTGCTTAAGTATTTCAAAAAAAGGTTTTTGGTCTCTATATTGATTCAATATCCCCAAACTGTGAGAATCTAGTCCATAAGTTTCGTTTCTGTTTGTCATGTTTAGTTAGAATTATTACAGCAAAGATATGATATTTATATATATATTCTGTTTTGCTTCAGTTTTTTCAAAAAAAAATTAAGTTTTCGATGCTATAGCCTTAGCTGCGACGTAACCTGTCGTCCAAGCCGCCTGTAAATTGAATCCACCTGTAATAGCATCTATGTCCAGTATTTCACCTGCAAAATATAATCCCGGAATGGTTTTACATTCAAGAGTCCGCGGTGTAATGTTAGTCAATGACACACCTCCACATGTTACGAATTCATCCTTAAAACGATTTTTCCCCTCAACATCATATATATTATTGGTAAAAGTACTGACAAGGCGATTGTAACTTTTCTTACTCAGTTCCGCCCATCGCTGTTCGGGGTTGATACCACTCTTTTGCAGTAAATAGAGCCAGAGTCGATTATTCAAATGAACCGGGCGGTAATTCAAGAGCATCTTTTGAGGATTCTCATTTGCAATGCTGATGATATTTTGCAACACTTCCGCCTCACTCTTTTCACCAAACCAGTTGACTGATATCTGAGCTTTATAATCACACTCATATAGAATACGCGCAGCATAGGAGGACAACTTGAGGATAGCCGGACCGCTCATTCCCCAGTGTGTGATAAGTAATGGACCTGTCGCACGCAGACGGGTACCGACAAGTCCGACAGAAACATCGTTCACGACAGTACCCATCAGTTCTATAATGTTATCTTTCGGTAGACAGATACTGAACAATGACGGCAACGGATCAATGATTTCAAGATTAAAACTGCTTAGGAAGTCAAATCCCTCTTTCTTTGGTATGCCACCGGTAGTGACCAGTACAATATCCGCATGGGAATCCGGTTTATCTTCAAAACTGATTGTAAAACCTTCCTGTATTTTAGTGACACGGTGTTGTGTCTTGATTCTGACATCTTCCCGACGCATCAGTCTGATAAGCGTACTTACGACCTCAATAGCGTCCTGTGATTCCGGGAATACACAATTATCCTCTTGAGTTATCAGTCGCACCCCCTCACGTTCGAACCAGTCGTAAAGGTCCACATGACTGAATTCATGAAGCAGTCGCTTCATCAGTCGCTCGCCTCGGGGAAAGACACTGGCCAGATTCGTTACATCCGAAAATGAATTCGTAAGATTACAACGGCCTCCACCGGTAAGAGCTACTTTGGCCAAAGAGTGCTTACCACTTTCATATATGGTTACATCGACGGATGGATTCATCCGTTTCAGATTAATAGCGGCAAAACAGCCCGCTGCACCTGCTCCTATAATTGCTACCTGCATATTCGTAATATTTATGTGATAGTAAATCGGGTGTAAAGATATAAAAAAAATAATGAATATATTTTTTTTTAGCAATTATTGCTTCTATTTAAATAAAAAATCTTATATTTGCATTATTTAAGCCTAATAAATTATGAAAAAGTTACTATTATCATTAATGTTTGTTGCTTTTGTGTTATCAGCAAACGCGTCTCTCAAACAGAATCGTCTGGATGCAAGATTCATGACAGACCGTATGGCGTATGAGTTGAACTTCTCTGCCGACCAGTTTCAAGATGTGTATGAAGTAAACCTGGATTTTATCTACAAGGTATCATTTATCATTGATAACATTGTCATGGGATACAATGACGCGATCGACAGATATTACGAAATACTTGATGAAAGGAATGCTGACCTGTCATACATTTTGAATAGCGTACAATACAGGAACTTCCTTAACAGGGATTATTTCTATCGCCCTATTTATGCTAATTATCGCGGATGGTATTACCGCATTAACCATGTATACCCGAACCGTAACTTCTACTATTACAGTATGCCGGGCAATTATTACTATTCCATAGGCAGCCACTATAACAGAAATTATTATAACGGACGCTATAATCAGGAAAGATATAATGGCGAATACAGTGTACATCGTTATGGCGACTATGGTGTACAACGCAGAAGCGACTTTGGTAATAACACCAGAGACCGTGGTCAGGGTCGTCCTAACAACTATAATAATACGTATAGTAACAACCGTACTAATGACCCGAGATATTCACATAAATACAACAATGACAACGTGAATGTTGTTAACGATATTTTTGATGCCATATTCGGACACGGAAAGAGAAACAACAATAATAACAATAATAATAACGGTATTGGTAATGGTGCGTCTGTCAACAACAACGGTATTGGAAACGGTGCATCCGTCAACAGTGGCAACGGACGTAATACTGGTTATAACAACAATGGTTCCAACTCTAACAACAACGGTATCGGAAGTGGTGCTACCGTAGGTGGTAACACAGGTATCGGAAGCGGTGCGACAGTCGGCGGTAACACAGGCATTGGCAGTGGTGCTTCTGCTGGAGGCATCGGAAGCGGTGCGAATGTCGGTGGCGTCGGAAGAGCAATGGATCAATAAAAGGAAAAGAAATTATTGGAATGTTTTACCATTCCATACAAGCGTTACCTGTTGTAATACAACATCTAACGCTTTTTTTTCGTCTTTATTCAGTAAGGGTTTACTTAGACTTAATGTCAGGGAATTATTTTTAGAAGACAGTCGGCCACTTATCATAACTGGCTCGACTGTCTTTTTTAGTTCATTAAAACGCTGTACGCTCATGGTATCGGGCCTCTGAAAGAAATTATCCACGGATGGCATCTTTACAACAATAGGCAAAGGATTCCATTTTGTATCATAAAAACGGATATTACTGTCAGCTTCCGGTCCATAACATGTAGTGACCATGCATATCACTTTTGTTGAATCCAACGGCAACAATTTCAACTGAAGATTGGAAGAACCGCTGAGATCTATATCGGTATAGTCGTCTGTCAGTTCCATCATCTCACTCTTTGTGCCTAAATCATTGTTCACTTCAGCCTTCATTTTTGAATCCATAAAATCGAGAAAATCCAATCGGTTCGTTTTACTCAGATATGGATAGACACTGGCAGGCATCTGCTTAAAGACCTCGTGCATGTTTTGTGCCGCAACAGGTACAATCAACAGCGAAGACAATAATAACAATGATAGTTTCTTCAACATATAATTTTTAGCATCCTATTTAATACCACGACCCACACGCAGATCTTTTACTCTCACCGCTTTACCTTCGCTCTGCGGCAGAGTGCCTTTCTTCACCAGTTTTACTTTAGGTGTCAGCAGTATCTCGTCTTTCAGTGCACGCTGGATATTCTTTGTCATCTTCTCCAGTTCCGGATAATTCTCTGTACTGAGCGTATCCAGTTCCACTTCTACGGTCATGATATCATTATCATTTTCTGTATCCAATGTGATCAGGTAATTACTGCCAAGTCCAGGATACTGTACCAATATCTTCTCTACCTGCATCGGGAATACATTAACACCCTTGATGATAAACATATCATCCGTACGTCCCTTGATACGGTCGATACGGCGATGGGTACGTCCGCACTTGCATTCACCCGGAATAATACGGGTAAGGTCGCGCGTACGGTAGCGCAAGATAGGCATCATCGTACGGTCGAGCGTGGTCAGTACCATCTCACCTATTTCTCCGTCGGGTACAGGCTCAAGCGTATCCGGGTTTACAATCTCTACGATATAGTTGTCTTCCCACAAGTGCATACCGCATTGGTACTTACACTCAAAGGCTACACCAGGACCGTTCATTTCTGTCATACCGAAACTGTTGTATGCCTTGACGCTCAACATTTTTTCGATACGGCGGCGCTGCTCTTCCGTATGTGGTTCGGCACCGATAAAGAGGGTGCGTAATTTTGTATCTTTAGGGTCTACACCTTCTTCTTTGAACACTTCGGCCAAACGAATAGCATAACTAGGTATGGCGTGAAGGCAAGTAGTACCAAAATCCTTAATGAACAGAAGTTGGCGTTTGCTGTTTCCTGCTGCAGCCGGTACCGTCGTAGCTCCTAATTTCTCTGCACCATATTGGAAGCCCAGTCCACCGGTAAACATACCATAACCAGAACTGTTCTGGAATACGTCTGTATCACGGCAGCCGACCATATACATATCACGTGCAATCATATTTGCCCATGAATCGATATCATGGCGACTATAAACTACTACCGTCGGATGACCTGTCGTACCGCTGGATGAATGGATACGTATGGCATCTTTCATATCACCGCCTACAAGTCCGAATGGATAATTTTCACGCAGATCCTGTTTGGTTGTAAATGGTATCTTACGAATATCGTCTACTGTTTTGATTGTATCGGCATTAATACCAAGATCGCCCAGGCGTTTTTTGTACATCGGCGACTGTAACGCGATATTAATGGTACGTTTTAATTTTTCAACCTGCAGTTTTTCCAACTCAGGACGAGGCATAGTTTCTAGTTCTCTCTGCCAATATTCACTGTCCATGATTACTAATAGATTTTTGGGTTCTTAATTCAAGCGGAAGATGAGGGATTCAAACCCCCGATACCCGAAAGGGGTATACCGGATTTCGAGTCCAGCGCATTCGGTCACTCTGCCAATCTTCCTTGCAATTTTTCTTAGCACTTGCAAAGATAACGTTTATAATCGAGAAAAGGGAATTGTCAATTGATAATTTACCTTTTTTAATTATTCAAACGACAGCTTTTCTAGCTTTGCCTTCAACTGTGCCGCCATGCTTTGTCTTATAGATAGTTTTATCTCGCATGTATTATCATAAGTCTGTGAAACGATTCGTGGATTCATTTCTTTGATAATCCGCATCACGTCGTTCATCATGACATACGGAAAACTGTAAGTTATTTCTTCTTCCACGAATTTCTCTATGATATCGGAGTCGGCTATCGCTTCAGCTGCTGCCGTGCGATAAGCCACAATCAGTCCACTGGTTCCCAGATTGACGCCGCCGTAGTATCTGACCACGATAATGAGGATATCTGTCAGTTCGTTACTATGGATCTGCCCCAGAATCGGTTTACCGGCAGTGCTGCTCGGTTCCCCGTCGTCATTGGCGCGAAATTCACTTCCGTCGGGACCCAGTACATACGCGTAACATACATGGCGCGCATCATAGTATTTCTTACGATAAGTCTGCACGATATCCTTCACCTCATCTGCAGAAGTGACATGATGTGTAAAAGCAAGAAACTTACTCCGTTTTTCAGAGTAAGTTCCTTCGCCTATATTGTTTATCGTTTTATACTGATCCAAATTTACTTACTAGTCCAATTTATGAATAATAAGTCCTGAACGCAGTTTCGGTTCAAACCAAGTTGCCTTCGGCGGCATAATCTTACCGCTGTCGGCAATATCCATAATCTGTTTCATAGATACAGGATACAGCGCGAGAGCCATCTTCATCTCACCGTTGTCAACACGGCGTTTCAGTTCTTTAAGTCCGCGCAGTCCACCGACGAAGTCGATTCTCTTGTCAGAACGCAGATCCTTGATACCGAGCAGTTCGTCGAGGATCAGACGACTTGAGATGTCAACATCCAGTACACCGATCGGGTCTGAATTGTCATAAGTACCTTCCTTAGCCTTCAGACTAAACCATTTACCGTCTAGGTAAAGAGAAAACTCATGAAGTTGGGCAGGTTTATAAATATCAGAACCTTTATCTTCTACATGAAAGTTTTTGTTTAAAGCCTTAAGAAACTCTTCTGATGACATACCGTTCAAGTCTTTCACTACACGGTTATAGTCAAGAATCGTAAGTTGTGAAGCCTGGAAACAGACAGCCATGAAATAGTTGTACTCCTCCTTACCGTTATGATTAGGATTCAGCTTTGCCTTCTCTGCACCTACAAGAGCTGCTGCTGCTGAACGGTGGTGACCGTCGGCGATATAGAGCGACGGCATCTTGGCAAATTCCGCTGTTATCGTAGCGATATCCTTGTCGTCACTGACTATCCAGAACTGATGGCGGAATCCGTCTATCGGTGCAATAAAGTCGTACTCTGTCTTTCCTGCCGCATATTTCTTGATAAGTGCATCAAGGGTGGCATTGTCAGGATAAGCGAAGAATACCGGTTCGATGTTCGCATTATTCACACGTACATGTTTCATACGGTCCTCTTCCTTGTCACGACGTGTCAGTTCGTGTTTCTTGATGACACCTGTCATATAGTCATTCACGTAAGCACCCACTACGAGTCCGTACTGAGTCTTGCCGTTCATGGTCTGGGCATAAATATAATACTGTTCCTTGTCGTCTTGTTTCAGCCAACCGTTATCCTGAAACTTCTTGAAGTTTTTGGCAGCCTGCTCATAGACACGCGGGTCGTATTCGCTGGTACCTACTTCGAAGTCAATCTCCGGTTTGATGATATGATACAGACTTTTCTCATTATCGCCGGCTTCTGCGCGTGCCTCTTCACTGTCGAGGACGTCATAAGGACGTGATTCAACCTGTTCTACAAGATCTTTAGGAGGGCGTACACCCTTGAATGGTTTTATTGTTGCCATCGGGATTACTTGTTTACCTGGAACTTAGTGCAACCGTCTTTGAAGAATGCGTTGATCTGTTTAGCTGCAGCAATACCGGCATTGATATTAGCTTCGGCTGTCTGAGCACCCATCTTCTTAGGTGTACTGAAATAGCGGCCTTCAAACTGTGCGAATTCTGCATCAGCATCGGGTTTGATATCTGTGATATACTTCAGGTCTGTACGTTCAGACAACAGTTTGATGAGTTCCGGTTCGTTGATCACTTCCTTACGGGCTGTATTGATAAGGATACCACCCTTCTCCATCATGTTGACCTGTGCATAGTTGATACTCTGCTTTGTCTCAGGAGTAGCAGGGATATGAAGAGAAACGACATCACAGTTCTTGAACAGTTCGTCCTGATTGTCTACTGCATGTACACCGGCAGCTTCGATAGCCTCTTTAGGGCAGTATGCATCGTAAGCATATACATCCATTCCGAAACCTTTAGCTACACGGGCTACGTTACGACCTACATTACCGAAAGCAAGAATACCGAGTTTCTTACCCATCAGTTCTGTACCTGACTTGCCATTATAGAAATTACGGACAGCATAAACGAGCAGACCGAAAACGAGTTCTGCTACTGCGTTTGAGTTCTGTCCAGGAGTGTTCTCTGCTACAACCTTATGTGCTGTGGCAGCATTCAGGTCGATATTATCGTAACCTGCACCTGCACGTACAACAATCTTCAGATTTTTAGCTGCATCCAGAACTTCGGCGTCCACTTTATCACTACGGATAATCATGGCGTCTGCATCCTTTACAGCGTCGAGAAGTTGTGACTTCTCTGTATATTTTTCCAAAAGAGCCAACTGGTTACCAGCTGCTTCAACTTCTTTCTTAATTCCTTCCACAGCAGCTGCAGCGAAAGGTTTTTCTGTTGCTACTAAAACTTTCATAGTTATTTTATTAAATAAGTTGTTTTAAACGAATATAGGGCGGAATAAATCCGCCCTTTATTTTTATATTTCTGATTAATGCTGTGCTTCAAAATCCTTCATGCACTTCACGAGAGCGTTGACACCTTCGATTGTCTGTGCGTTGTAGCAGCTGGCACGGAAACCACCGACAGAACGGTGACCCTTAACACCAACCATACCGTTAGCTATCGCATAGTCGAGGAATGGTTTCTCCAACTCTTTGTATTCGTCGTTCATCACGAAGCAGATGTTCATAACCGAACGGTCTTCCTCTGCTACGGTACCCTTGAACAACTTGTTGCGGTCGATTTCAGAGTAAACGATTTCAGCACGTTCCTGTGCTCTCTTGTCCATCGCAGCTACACCGCCGTTTTTCTTAATCCAACGCAGATTTTCAAGTGCTGTATAGATAGGAACAACTGGAGGAGTATTGAACATAGAACCTTTGTCTACATGTGTACGGTAGTCGAGCATTGTTGGTATCTCACGTGGAGCCTTGCCCAACTTATCGTTCTTTACGATGATGACAGTAACACCTGCCATAGACAGATTCTTCTGTGCACCGGCATAGATACAGTCGTATTTAGCTACATCTACGGCACGGCTGAAGATATCTGAAGACATATCGGCAATCATTGGAACATCAACATCAAGGTCCTTGCGGATTTCTGTACCATAGATTGTATTATTGGATGTGATATGCAGATAATCTACGTCTGAAGGACAAGTCCAACCCTTAGGAATAAATGTATAGTTAGCATCTGCAGAAGAAGCAACTTCAACTACTTCACCAAACAATTTTGCTTCCTTCATAGCTTTCTTAGCCCAAACACCAGTGTTCAGATAAGCAGCTTTCTTGATGAGGAAGTTGAACGGAATCATACAAAATTCAAGGGAGGCGCCACCACCAAGGAATAATACGGAGTAGCCCTCAGGAACATTAAGTAATTCCTTGATAAGAGCTTCTGCCTCATCAACAACTGGTTGGAAATCCTTAGCACGATGGCTGATCTCTGCCAATGAAAGACCAGAGCCATTGAAGTCTAAAATCTGCTTTGCCGTGTTCTCAATAACCTCACGTGGGAGCATTGATGGACCTGCATTAAAATTGTACTTCTTCATTTGATTGTTTATTAAAATAATTGTTTAATAATAAATTTCTATTTTTGAAAATTCGACTGCGAAGTTACGTTTTTTCTTTCAATCTGCCAAATAAATTATTATAAATATGGAAAATTGACACGTAATTTATCTATTTCACTATTTCGACAACTGTTTTGATACCTTTGATTTTTTCTCCTTTAGTCAATTTGAGAACCTGATTCAGTTTACTTCTTCCCACAGCTGCATACGTGTATCTGTCTTTTACGTCGATACGTCCTATCTCGTCTTTCTCCAGTCCGCCTTTCTTACACAGATAACCTACGATGTCGCCTTTGCTTATTTTGTCTTTCTTACCTTTCCCTATATAGATGGTCGCCATTTTGGGCAGTGCGGGTTCAGGCAGTTCGGCGGGCATCTCGAAGGTTTCCACATCGGCATTGATATAGTCGGGCATCGTCTCTTCGGGACCTAGCACGAAGAAGGCCTTGCCGCGGGCTTCCCAACGGGCGGTACGCCCTACCCTGTGTATATAACTTTCTTCGTTCAGCGGCAGATGGTAATGTACGATATTGTCGATATCGGGGATATCGAGTCCACGGGATGCGAGGTCGGTAGAAACAAAGATGTTGGTGGAACCGTTGCTAAACTTATACAATGCGTCTTCGCGCAGTTTCTGGTCCAGACCGCCATGAAACAGACTGGTAGAGAATCCACGCTTACGGAGATACTCCTCGGTGCGTTCCACACCGTCACGATAGTTGAGGAATACGATGGTACTCTGGTCGCCAAAACTGCGGAGTAACTGCTGCAGTGTGTCGAGTTTGTCTTTTTCCGGACTGATTACCTCGTATAGTTTCACTCTGTCGGGCACCTGTTCTGTCTTGTCAAGATAATCAAGACGCGTGGTCTTCTTCATATTGACGAAACCCGGTATCTCTTCGGCATCCGTAGCCGAAAGCAGAATATGCCTTTGGGCACCTTTCAGTCTGCTGATGATATCACTCATCTCGTCACGGAAACCCATTTCGAGACATTTGTCAAACTCGTCTATGATGATATATCTTATAGTATAAGGTGAAATATTCTCTTTCTTGAGATGATCGTTGAGACGTCCAGGCGTGGCAAAAACGATCTGCGGATGCTGTTCCTTGATTTTACGATGCTCGTCCATGGCAGCCCTACCGCCGTAACAGCAACAACTGCGAAGTCCGGAACCGGTATTCTTCAGTACCGTGTCCGACTGCAACGCCAGTTCTCTGCCAGGCACCAGTACCACGGCCTGCACATCATCGCTGTCGGCATCAACCAGTTGTATCAGAGGCAGCAAGTATGCCAGTGTCTTACCCGAACCGGTAGCCGAAAGGATCACGATATCATGATCAGATTCACCCACAGCCTGCATGGCAGCCTGCTGCATCGCATTCAGTTCCTTGATTTTCAGTTTCGCTAATATTTTTTCCAAATCCATAAAACGAGTGTATTAAGTCTGCAAAGTTACATTAATAATTGGATAATTCCAAATTAACATCCATAAAAAAAGTAGGTCCGGCATACATACCGAACCTACTATATAATACATTTTGGATTAATGCGTATCAGTTATTAAACGATACCCTGAGCCATCATAGCCTTAGCCACCTTCATGAAGCCGGCAACGTTAGCACCCTTCACGTAGTTGATATATCCGTCAGCACCTGTACCATATTTAACACAGTTCTCGTGGATATTCTTCATGATGTTCTTCAACATCTCGTCAACCTGCTCAGATGTCCAACTCAGACGTTCAGAGTTCTGGCTCATTTCAAGACCTGATACTGATACACCACCAGCATTAGCAGCCTTACCCGGAGCATACAGGATCTTAGCATCCTGGAATACCTTGATAGCCTCTGGAGTAGTAGGCATGTTAGCACCCTCAGAAACAGCGAATACACCGTTAGCTACGAGAGCCTTAGCAGCTTCTTCGTTGATTTCGTTCTGTGTTGCAGAAGGAAGAGCGATGTCTGCTTTTTCTGTCCAAGGTTTAGCACCTTCTACATACTTGCAACCATATTTCTCAGCATATTCCTTGATACGTCCGCGCTCTACGTTCTTCAGTTCCATGATGAAGTCGAGTTTCTCGCGTGTGATTCCGTCTGGATCATAGACATAACCGTTAGAGTCAGAACATGTAACACACTTAGCGCCCAGTTCGATACATTTTTCGATTGTGTACTGAGCAACGTTACCAGAACCAGATACAAGAATAGTCTTGCCTTTGATATCCTTGCCAGCCTGTTTCAGCATTTCGCAGAGGAAGTAAACATTACCATAACCTGTAGCCTCAGGACGGATAAGAGATCCACCGAACTCAAGTCCTTTACCTGTCAATACACCGCTCCACTCGTGAGTCAATTTCTTGTACTGACCGAACATGTAACCTACCTCACGGCCACCGACACCGATATCACCGGCTGGTACATCTACATCAGGACCGATATGACGTGTCAACTCTGTCATGAAAGCCTGGCAGAAACGCATTACTTCTGCGTCGCTCTTACCTCTTGGAGAGAAGTCAGAACCACCCTTTGCACCACCCATAGGAAGAGTAGTAAGAGAGTTCTTGAAAGTCTGCTCAAAAGCCAAGAACTTCAAGATACCGAGGTTCACTGATTTGTGGAAACGGATACCGCCTTTGTACGGGCCGATTACGTTGTTGTGCTGGATACGGTAACCCATGTTTGTCTGGATATTACCTTTGTCGTCCATCCAAGATACACGGAATTCAAATACACGATCAGGAATACAGAGACGCTCGATGAGGTTTGCTCTGTCAAACTCTGGGTGTTTGTTGTACTCTTCCTCGATTGTTGGAAGTACTTGACTTACGGCCTGGATGTACTCTGGCTCGTTAGGAAATCTCTGTTTGAGATTCTCTACAACTTTAGCTGCATTCATAATTTTCTTTTTTTGGTTGTTTAAATATTTAAGTTTGAATACTCTTCAAAATAATCGGTTCACAAAATCTATTTCTTTGCGACAAAGATACACCTTTTTCAAGAAATAAACAACAAAAAAGAAAGAAAAATGCCAAAAAACTTACTTTTTGTTGTTTTTTCGCATTTTTTATGCAATTGTAAAATAAGCACACCTTATTATATATAAGTTGGATTTCACAATGCAACTTATAATTGATACACTCATTTCATTTTTTCTCCAGTCTGACGATAAACCGGCTCCCCTTGCCCGGTTCCGAATCCACCGTGATCGTGCCGCCAGCCTTCTCCACGATCGTCTTGCAGATCGTCAGACCGATGCCCGAACCCTGAGTGAACGGGTTCACCT
>NZ_CALMHT010000065.1 GCF_937863835.1 uncultured Prevotella sp. | reverse complement strand
GGGAAGATACATTTTCGTTTGCTGCTAAGGAATGGATCTTGTTCGATTGCTTTATCATGATACAAAAACTTACGTTGAGAATCTGCCCAACTGTTGTAGAATAATGTATTATCAAGGATTGACAAATACTTGTCAGCTACTTTATAGGCACCAAATATCAGATTAGTCTGGGCAAGTCTTTGAAAACAATATGGACTAACGTCTCCCATGCTCTCATTGGCTTCGAAAGCCCAATGTTGAGACATTGCTATACATCCCATTGAAAAGTATTCGTCACTCACTAACATGGCAACATCAGGACTTGTAATATTGTCGGAAAGATAAATACTTGCCAATCCTTCCTGTGGATAGTCCAGAAGATGTTCTGCCAACTCACCTTTTTCAGCAAGAGCTATGTTATGACATACCTGAAATAGATAATTAGACATATCCATGTTTTCGCTCAGTTTTTTAATATTGTCCCATTGCCTCATTCGAAGATAATAGGTGAATCGCATAAAGGTCTCTTCTTTTGGTACGTATACCGATTTATAATTAAAATAGCCAAAAACAATAATTAATAATATCTGTAACGTCTGAAATATTTTTGTTCTCGTTAATTGTAGATGGTCTACCTTTTTTAATAATAAACATGTCATATATAATATTGCCATAAGGATCCATGACTGGTAAGCAAAAGACGGTGCATCATCCGACTGATAGAAATAATAATCCAGCAAAAACAGATTTTTATAATCTCCGGCAAATCCAAGACAAACACTGATGGAAGCCATGATGAATACAAAGAGGATCGGTAGTATGTAGTAATAAGAATGGCGTATATCAGCAAATAAACCATGTAGAAGTACACAGACCGCAAAAAGTGTTGCGACCGGACCTACTGTGACAAATAATACAATCGAAGTTATGACAGAATAAAATATTCGAACTTTTAACGACTTTTTGATCGTATAATAGTATAAAGCGACAACCATAAACATAAAAGCGACACTTCCCGCCATATTATACTTATTGTTAGTGATTTGCAAGAATAGCAACGATAAGATTGGTAATAAAGACAAATATGTAAGATGGGAATGAGGTATGATATAATCTATTATCCTACTAAGATAATATGCAGTTACCAACAAAAGTAAAGATAATAACAAGGCTCCACAATACGGAAGACAGAAAAACTGCACAAGAAAATCCGCCGACAAAAAAGCGAGACCGCCTGGTTGCAATAATACATTCTTTATAAAAGATGATTCATAATAGAATGTTTGCCATTGTTCCATATAAAAAAAATGGTATTGCGCTATGATTTGTATAAATGCAAATAAAAGCAAAAAGATCGCGGTCCAAATAGTGATGCGATTGTACTGGCGTTTGGATATTAAGGTGTTCATGGATAATGTTGTATTTAATGGAACAAATTTACATATAACTTTCTAATTTAGCAAATAATTATATTGAATTTATCACCGAATTTCAGTATAAATGTGTTGTCTTCTTTATTTTCTCTGCATTAATTGTCAAGTTGTTACGTCAGATAAAGTTCGTGTTACACAATAATTAATCGATTAAATACATCTTTTATACTTTTGCAACCTGTAAATTAGAGTTTAATAGCACAATCTAATATGTCTTAAATTAAAAACAAGCAATGAAACAAGAACCATTATTGAAAAGAGTTCTCCCTATTGTTATGCTGTTGTTGGCATTTTGCCTCAACATGCACGCGCAGGGAGGAATCTCAATTAAGGGTACCGTGGTGGACAAAAATAATGAATCCATCATTGGTGCTTCGGTCGTAGTGAAAGGCAAAGGTAATGTAGGAACAGTTTCCGATTTATCTGGTAATTTCGCGTTAACAGTGCCTAGTGCTAATTCTGTGATAGTCGTTTCGTATATCGGAATGAAATCGAGAGAATTAAAGGTAGGAGGAGTCCGTAATTTTAAAGTGCGGCTTGACGAAGACAATGCACAACTTAACGAAGTTGTCGTTGTAGGTTACGGTCAGCAGAAGAAAGCCAGTGTGGTAGGTGCTATAACCCAAACCACAGGTGATGTACTGAAACGTGCAGCTGGTGTGAATGATATCGGTGCTGCCCTGACAGGAAACTTGCCTGGTGTCGTAACGACAGCCAGTACGGGTATGCCTGGTGACGAATCTCCACAGATCGTCATCCGTAGTGCCAGTTCATGGAATAACAGTGATCCGCTCGTATTGGTAGATGGTATAGAGCGCCCTATGAGCAGTGTGGATGTCAATTCCGTACAGACAATTTCTGTATTGAAGGATGCCTCCGCCACAGCCGTTTATGGTGTGAAAGGTGCTAACGGTGTTATTCTGATTACCACTAAGAGAGGTGAAGAGGGACGTGCACGCATTGATGTGAATGCCACAATGACGATGAAAGCTCCTTCTTTTTTGCCTACCAAGTATGATTCTTATGATGCTCTGATGTACCGTAACACAGCCATTGAGCACGAGTTGGCTGTTTCGCCTTCTTCATGGAGCAAGATTACGCCGCAGTCTACAATAGACATGTATCGTAATCAGACCACGTTGGAACAACGTGAACGTTATCCGAATGTGGATTGGCAGCGTGAACTTTTCCGCAATTTCGCCATGTCATACAATGCTAACGCCAATATATCCGGAGGTACGAAATTTGTGAAATATTTCGTTTCTGCCGATTATGTCCACGAAGGTGATATCTTCAAGCAGTGGGATAACGGACGTAACTATGACACCGGTTATGGATACAATCGTTTGAATGTACGAAGCAACTTGGATTTCCAATTGACAAAAACTACCAAATTCAGTATGAATGTTGCTGGTTCTGCCGGTGAAAAACAGTCGCCATGGAACAATGCCGGTCAAAGTGAGTGGCAGATAGCTCAGCAGTGGGCAGGTGTATATAATATTGCACCGGATGTATTTCTTCCCAAGTATTCTGACGGTTCATGGGGATATTATCCAGCCATATCCAATGTATCCAATTCCGCAGAGAATATGGCTGTATCAGGTGTGATGACAACCACTACTACACGTATCAACACCGACTTCACCCTTACACAGGATTTGAGCTTTATCACCAAGGGACTCAGCGTGAATGGTAAAATAGCTTGGGATAACGTGTTCGTTGAAAACAACCGCGGTATCAGCGATCTTTATCATGACGCACAGCATAAATGGATAGACCCGGAAACAGGTAAAGCATATTATAAAACCGATTATGATAATAACAATAAGTTCGACTATATGCAAGGTGTGCTCTGGACAACACAGAACGGAAGTGTCAACGATGGTGCCACACAGCGTAATCTGAACTATCAGATACAGTTGAACTGGGCCCGTCAGTTCGGTCTGCACAATGTGACAGCCATGGGCCTGTTCTCCCGTCAGGAGACAGCTTGGGGTAGTGAGGTTCCTCATTATCGTGAAGACTGGGTGTTCCGTGCCACATATAATTATGCCAACAAATACTTTATAGAATATAACGGAGCCTACAACGGTTCTGAAAAATTCAGCAAAGCAAACCGTTTCGGATTCTTCAATTCAGGCGCTATCGGATGGATGATATCAGAAGAAAAGTTCATCAAGGACAATCTGAAGTTCTTGGATATGTTGAAAATCCGTGCTTCTTATGGTGAAATCGGTGATGATAATGTTGGTAGTCGTTGGTTGTATATGTCACAATGGGCTTACGGCGGAAACTCTTCTCTTGATACCAATCATGGTTCAAGTCCATATTCATGGTATAGAGAGGCTTCCGTAGGAAATCCTGATGTAAAATGGGAAACCGTTAAGAAAACGAATATTGGTGTAGATTATGCGGTTCTAGGTGGCATGTTTGCCGGTAGTGTGGATTTCTTCCACGACAGACGTGTGGATATTCTCTTGGGTGGAAGTTCACGTGCTGTTCCTTCTTATTTCGGAACAACACCTCCGACAGCCAACCTCGGTGAGGTAACCACTCACGGATATGAATTTGAATTGCGTTTTAACAAACAAATCAATAAGGACCTACGTATTTGGGCCAACTTTAATATGACTCATGCCATTAATAAGATTGTGTTCAAAGACGATCCACAGTTGTTACCTGACTATCAGAAACAAGCTGGTAATAGTATTGGTCAGTATACATCTTATATTAGTTCAGGCTATTGTAACACTTACGACCAGTTGTATGGAAGTACAAGGCATGATGCCAACGATGCCCAAAAATTGCCAGGTGATTACAATATTGTGGATTTCAATGCCGATGGAGTGATAGACAGTAAAGACGTTGTTCCTTACGGTTATTCCGGCACCCCACAGAACACATACAATGCCACTATCGGTTTCGAATGGCATGGTCTGAGCGCTTTCGTACAATTCTATGGTGTCAATAATGTGACACGTGATGTACAGTTGACAAGTTTCGGAAGCAATCTTGACAATGTATACGATCAGGGCTCATGGTGGTCCAAGTATGATACCAGTGCTAATATAACGGTACCTCGCTGGAACTCGCAACCAAGCTACAATACAGCTACACAATATCTATATGATGGTTCATATATCAGACTGAAAAATGCAGAAATTGCATATACATTCAGTAATCAGTTGACAAAGTGTTTAGGTATCAACAATCTGAAGATATTTATCAATGGTAATAATCTATGGGTATGGTCAAAGATGCCGGATGACCGCGAATCCAACTTTGCCGGAGCTGGTTATATAGGTGCCTACCCTACTATGAAACGTTATAATTTAGGTATCAAATTTTCATTATAATTATGATCGAAATGAAAAATATATATAAACTTTTAATTAGTGGTGGACTGCTCTGCTTTGCGATAGGATTCACATCCTGTGAGTCGTATCTTGACAAAACCGCAGACTCTACTGTATCAGAAGATGATGCATTCAAAAACTTTACGAACTTCCAAGGTTTCGTGGAGGAAAATTATAATTGTATCCCTGATAAGTTGAAAAACTACTGGACTACAACATGGAACTGGGGAGATGATGAAGTGATGGACCCGCAGGATTCATGGCACATGCTGAATCAAGTTGACCAAGGTAATTTCTGGGCTTGGCAGGCTGGCAAGATGGGACAACCAGGACAATGGCTTGATAAACCTAGTACAAATCCCACCTCAACAAACAAGTTCGATCACGCCCTCTGGCCACATGCATGGTATTGCATCCGCAAGTGTAACATCGGTCTTGCTAATCTTGACAAAATGACAGAGGCTACACAGGAAGAGAAGGACCTCATAGCTGGACAGCTATATTTCTTTCGCGCCTGGTGGCATTTCGAACTCATGGAGTATTTTGGAGGAATACCTTATATTACGTATGTATTACCTTCTAGTGGTTCACTTACTTTGCCACGTCTTACATATAAACAATGTGCAGACAGTGCAGCAGTAGACTTCCGCAAGGCCGCCGATCTTTTACCAATCAATTGGGACGAGACAACTGCCGGAGCCAATACAAAAGGCAAAAACGACCTACGTGCTAATAAAATTATGGCTCTCGGTTATCTGGGAAAGAACTATCTGTGGGCAGGAAGTCCTCTGATGAAGGACGGTGCACAGACTGGTGGCGCAAATACTTATGATTATGACGAGACCTATTGTAAAAAGGCAGCCGAGGCTTTCGGCGAACTTTTGACATTGGTAGAAGGCGGCAAAACACAATACGCATTGGCTGAATTCAAATATAAAGATGTCTATAACCATGTAAGAGCCAGTAATGCTAAATCATGTTTCAGCGACTTGTTCTATACCACGGGACAAAACTGGTTGATGCCTGGTTGTTGTGAAGCCATTTTCCGCGGACCTTCTCCCGACTATAACGGTAGTAACTGGGGAACAACAAAGACATTCGGACCTACAATTAATAATGTCGTAGAAGGTGGAGCTTGTCACATGCCGACAGCCAATTATATTAATTATGCATACGGTATGGCCAACGGACTGCCCATCACTGATCCTAATTCAGGTTTCGATCCTAAGCATCCGTTCAAGAACCGTGACCCGCGTTTCTATCACGACATTGTGTTCGATGGATTCAAATATGTCAATTCATCTATGCCGGCAGATATGGAATATCTCCGTTATTGCGGACTTGCCACCAACGGTACGATGCGTGATGCACAGACAGGCTCTCGGACAGGATATTTCTATCAGAAAATTACACCGCATCAGGCTAACAAATATGATGGACTGTACAACTGGTCAGGTGCTCTGCACGTATATCTTCCATATATGCGTTTGGGCGATATATACCTGATGTATGCCGAAGCATGTGCTGCATTCGGTGGAGCTACAGGAAAAGCATCCAACTTTACAAAAACAGCAGAAGAGTCAATCAACACACTCCGTGATCGTGTAGGTGAAGGTCATGTGTCGGCAGGCTATACAGCCGATAAAAACAAGTTCATGGATGAGGTCCGCAGAGAGCGTGCCGCCGAACTTGCATTCGAAGGTTTCCGTTTCAACGACCTGCAGCGCTGGTTGCTATTGACAGAAAAGCCGTACACGGTAAAGACTTCACAGGAATTCAAGAGAGTAGAGCCGGACAGCTATTTCACATCAGGCAAAGATCCAGCCAATGCAGAAGTTGCAGACTGGTCGGAAACTACTATTTTAACACGTAATTTTGGAACAAAACATTATTGGTTCCCTCTCAAGGTTTCAGATACCTCCATGTATCCTGAATTCGGACAGAACCCTGGATGGTAATTCCAATAAGCAATATGTGTAATTCATAACAAAAACAACAATGAAACATATAAAATCAAAATTCATTATAGGAGCCTCTTTCGTATGTCTGCCTTATGTGGTGAATGCTATGACACCGGCAAACGAAAACAGCGATTCGCTCGAAAATGCCAAAGTGGAGACTGTACAAGTAGCCTACCAGAAGGTGTCGAAGAGCGACATATTGGGCGGAGTCTCAGTACTTGACTATAAAGGGTTGACCGATAAGAACTACAATACATATAGTCTTGACAACATGGAGGGATATGTTGGCGGTTTCAACGGAAACTCAATGTGGGGTATGGGCAGTTATCTTGTTCTTGTGGACGGTGTGCCCCGCGATGCGAACAATATTCTCCCTACAGAGATAGATCAGATTACATTTCTGAAAGGTGCGCAAGCTGTAGTCCTCTATGGTAGTCGTGCGGCAAAAGGTGTGATGATGATCACTACAAAACATGGAAACGAGGGGAAACTGAAGATAAATCTTCGTGGCGATTTTGGACTGAATACAGCGAAAAGCTATCCTAAGTACCTCGGTTCAGCTGAGTATATGTCGTTATACAATGAGGCACTTGCCAATGACGGTAAAGCAGCCTTATACACAGCAGATGATATATATAACTACGGTTCAGGTCTGAATCCGTATCGCTATCCGAATTTGGATATGTATTCTTCTGATTATATCCGTAAAGCCTATACCCGCGCGGATGCCAACATCGAGATTTCGGGTGGCGGCCGCAGAGCACGCTTCTATGCCAATATCGGTTACTATCATATAGGTGATGTGTTCAAATTCGGTGAAGCCAAAAACAATGGTACAGACCGATTGAATATTCGTGGTAATGTGGATTTGCAGATCAATGACTTTATCTCTGCTTATGTACATAGTAATGTCTCATTCTATGATGTGAAGAGTGCTAACGGTTCAGGCAACTACTGGTCTCAGGCTGCTACCTTGCGTCCTAACCGTATCAGTCCGCTGATACCTATCAGTTTCATCAACCCTGATGATGCCTCTTCGATGACGCTCATTAACAACAGCCAGAACATTATCGACGGACAGTATTTCCTAAGTGGAAATACTGTAGACCAGACCAACGTGATAGCAGATATGTACGCTTCAGGTCATGGTAAGTATACCAGCCGTCAGTTCCAGTTTGATGCCGGCGTGAATATCGACCTCGCTAAAGTACTGAAAGGTCTGTCGTTCAACACCCAGTTTGCGGTCGACTATGCCACATCTTACAATACAGCTTATAATAATACTTATGCGACCTATACGCCGTCTTGGACCAACTATAACGGAACAGACGTAGTATCTGGACTCACTAAGGTTAACAATGACAAAATGTCGGGTGTGCAGAATATCAGTGGCAGTGCCAACAAGCAGACCATTATGTTCTCCAGCCAGTTCAACTATAAGACATCCATCAACAAAGTGCATAATATCAATGCTATCCTTGTAGGTGCAGGTTATCAGCAGACTACTGCAGGTACATACCATAGAACCACTAATGTGAATCTGGGTTTGGAACTCGACTACAATTATGCCAACAGATACTTCATGCAGTTTGGTGCAGCAGAAGTTCATTCAGCTAAATTGGCCCCTGGACATCGCAACGCTTTCTCTCCTTCTTTAACATTGGGTTGGAAACTGAAGAACGAGCCATTCCTGAAAAACTCATCCGTTGTAGACGACCTCACTCTGAGCGCATCTATCAGTCAGTTGAATACCGATATCGATATCAGTGACTATTACATGTATGCAGCCAACTACGACCAGTCTAACGGTGCATGGTGGGGATGGAAAGACGGAGCATCAGAACATTCTACCAATTCCAAGAGAGGTGCCAACGAAGATCTGACCTTCATTAAACGTAAAGAATTCTCCGCAACAATCCAAACTTCTCTTTGGAACCGTTTGATTACAGCTGAGGCTTCATTCTTTACCAATGAAATGAACGGTGGTGTCATCACCCCTTCCACGATTGTACCTGATTATTTCAAGACTTACTATCCAGAAGCTTCGTTTGTATCTTATGTCAACTTCAATAACGATACCCGTACTGGTTTCGACTTCAGTATGAATGTTAACAAACGCATCGGAACTGTAGACTGGTCAGCAGGCATCAACGGCATGTATTACACTTCAAATGCCGCTAAACGTGACGAGAACTATGCTGATGCCTATCAGAACAGAACAGGCAGACCGCTTGACGCTCTTTGGGGACTTGTCAGTGACGGTTTCTACAAAGATGCCGCTGATGTGGATAACTCTCCTAAGTCATCTTTCGGAACCTGTAAACCAGGTGATATTAAATATGTAGACCAGAACAATGATGGCAAGATCGACACCCACGATGAAGTATATCTGGGCAAAGGCGGATGGTACGGTGCACCATTCACATTAGGTTTCAACCTCACTGCCAAATGGAAAGGATTCACATTCTTCGCCCTGATGACAGGTTACTACGGTGCTAAAGGCTTCAAGAGCAGTTCATACGACTGGGTATACGGAGACAGAAAATATTCAGAAGTCGTACGTGGCCGCTGGACAGAAGCGACTGCAGGGACAGCTACCTATCCACGTCTTACAACAGAGACAAGCGATAACAACTTCCGCAACTCAACCTTCTGGCTCTATTCTACTGACCGTCTGAATCTCTCTAAGGTACAGATTACGTATGATATGCCTCAGAAATGGTTTAACAACTTCTTCATCAGTGGTGTGTCTGTATATCTCAGTGGCTCTAATCTGCTGACTATCTCAGGTGAACGCGAACAACTCGAAAGAAGTGTAGGCAGTGCCCCTCAATACAGATTCTATAACTTAGGTGTAAACATTAAGTTCTAAACAATAAAACGATATGAAAACAAAAAATATAATCAAGTTACTGGTTCTGTTACCTCTACTTTCATCCTGTGACGACTTGTTCACACCGGCCAATGAGAACATCAGAGGCTTGGATGCTATGTATCAGGAGCCATCATACGCACAGGGAATTTTGGCCAACGCATATATTCTGTTGCCTTATTCTTCAACACCTAACAGTGATGTAGCTACGGATGATGCTGTAACCAATGATTTCACAAGCAGCTATCTCAAGATGGCTACTGGAAGTTGGGCTGCTAACAACGACCCGATGTCACAATGGGCAAGTCGCAGAAATGCGATACAATACCTCAATATCTTTCTTGAGAATGTAGATAAGGTGACATGGAGTAAGACGGAAACTATCAGTAAAATGTTCGATGACCGCATGAAAGGTGAAGCATACGGACTGAGAGCTCTCCAGTTGTATTCGCTTCTAGTAGCTCATGGTGGTTGGTCTAACGGTCAACTCCTCGGAGTGCCTATTGTGACAACCCCTGAGAATACCAGCTCCGACTTCAATGTGCCCCGCAACTCTTTTCAGGATTGTGTAGACAGCATCTATGCAGACGCTGACCGCGCCATCAGTCTGTTGCCGCTCGACTTCGGTGATGTATCAAATGATGACATTCCCGCCAAGTATAAAGCTATCGGCGTGACAAACTCCAGTGATTACAACCGCGTATGTGGTGATATCGTCAAGGGTCGTATCACAGGTCGTATCGTAGAAGCCATCAAAGCACAGGTGGCACTCCTTGCAGCCAGTCCTGCCTACAACAAAGGTACGAAAGTAACATGGGAGAACGCTGCAGATGCTGCTGCCAAGGTGCTCGACAGAATTAATGGTGTATCAGGTATGTCTGCCACAGGCGGTACATGGTATTGCAACGATGCTGAAATCAAAGCGCTTACAGCTGGTTCTGTACCCGCAGAGATTATATGGAGAAGTGATATCGGCGACAATTATGATTTTGAAGGTGATAATTTCCCTCCTTCATTACGAGGAAAAGGAAGAATCAATCCTACACAGAATCTCGTGGATGCCTTCCCGATGGCGAATGGATTCCCTATTACAGATTCTAACAGCGATTATGCCGCAACCGACCCATACACAGGCCGTGACCCACGTTTGGCACAGTATATTGTCGTCAACGGAAGTACACAGGGACCAAATAAGAAAGAGATCATTACAGGTACTTACGGTACCACAGTGGATGTGACTAACAAAGAGAACGGATACTCTACACGTACAGGTTACTATCTCCGCAAACTGACACGTTCTGAATGTAATCCTGATCCTAACTACAAGACATCCGCTAAGCATTACTCCGCACGTATCCGTTACACCGAACTGTTCCTTGATTATGCCGAAGCAGCCAATGAAGCATGGGGACCTACAGGTAAAGGTTCACACGCCTATAGTGCCTACGATGTAATCAAAGCCATCCGTGCGCGTGCCGGTGTTGGTGTCACTAATGGAGATGCCTATCTGGAGAGCATCAAAGGCGACAAAGCCAAGATGCGCGAACTCATCCGTAACGAGCGCCGTATCGAACTCTGTTTCGAGAACCACCGCTTCTATGATTTGCGCAGATGGCAGGTAGACCTGAGCAAACTCAACGAGACCGCTATGGGAACACAGATAGACAAAAAATCTGATGGAACTCTGAACTTCACACCTCTGAAAGTGGAAGAGAGAGAATATAAAGACTATATGTATTACGGACCAGTTCCTTATGAGGAAACATTGAAGTGGACAAATCTCCAACAGAACGATGGTTGGAAATAATCTGTAAACATAGAAATAAATAACAAAACAATTATGAAAAGTAAATCATTATTATCTATATTGTCACTGGGATTGCTTACATTAGCACTCCAGTCCTGCGAAAATCAGGATGTAGAATTCCCTGACTACACTAACAGTGCCGTGTATTTCGCTTATCAGAATCCGGTGCGCACCTTGGTGCTCGGCGAAGATGAGAATTTCGACACATCTCTCGATAATGCCCATCAATGTGAAATCTATGCCGTGTTGAGCGGAATGTATTCCAATAAGGGTAATGTGACTGTAGGTATACAGGCCGATAACTCTTTATGTGATAATCTGTATTTCGCTGATGGTACGGCCGTCAAGGCGATGCCTTCTACTTATTACTCACTGGCTGGCAACAGCATTGTGATGGATGGAACAATGAACGGATGCGTCAAAGTTCAGTTTACGGACGCTTTCTTCGCTGACAAAGATGCAATCAAAAACACATACGTCATTCCTTTGAAAATGACAGGCGTACAGGGTGCCGACTCTATTCTTGTAGGTAAAGCTAAATCAGCCAATGCCGTAAGGACCAATGCTGAAGACTGGGAAGTACTCCCACAAGATTACGTACTCTATTGTGTCAAATTCATCAATCCATGGTCAGGTTCATATCTCCGCCGCGGTGTTGATGTGGTAACTTCCAACGGAAAATCCACCACGACTGTACGTCACAAAGCAACAGTTGAAAAAGACGACGTGTTCACTATAACGACAAGCGGTCTGAAGACCGTTCTCTACCCATTCAGTTCAACCTGCAAATTACTTCTGACATTCAATGATGACAATACTTGTACTGTCACATCAGCTACAGACGGATTTACGGCTACAGGTAAAGGTACATTCATGAAAGATTCTGAGAAGAAAGCATGGGGAAACAAAGACCGTGATGCCTTGTATCTCGACTATCAAGTCGTTGCCAATGGTGTAACCACAGCTACAAAAGATACGCTCGTCGCACGTGACCGTGGCCTGTCTGGTATAGAGACATTCTCAACAATCTATAAAAAATAATCGTATAAATATGATTACTATGAAGTATTACAATAGAATTCTGCTCGGTGCCGTATGTGCAGCCACTTTGGCATCTTGCGCAGACAATAACGCCTTAGACTTTGCTGTCAATGAGCCAGACAGTCTGGCTAGGACGGAATATCTGAAACAATATGATGTTCTGAAGAATTATGTAGATCGTACCGCCAATCCCAACTTTAAGTTGGGAACTGGCGTTGCGGTATCCGAATACTTAAATAAAGGACTCGTTTACAATCTCACCAATAGTAACTTTGATGAGATGACAGCAGGCAATGCAATGAAATATGCATCTTGCGTAGCCAATGACGGAACGATGAATTTTGCCACTGTAAAGAAGTTCGTCGAGGCGGCTCAGGGTGCAGGTGAATCTATCTATGGGCACACCCTAGCATGGCATTCACAGCAGAACAACACCTATCTGAACAATCTTGTTACTGACCCGAATGCTGCCAACTATGTAGTTCATATAAATACGCCGGAGGCTAAAGCGAATGTATGGGACTGGAGTATGGACCTTCAATTGTCTTCTGCTCTGACAACTGGAAAAGATTACACATTGAAAATGCGAATCAAAGCGTCAAAGGACGCTTCAATTACTTGTTGGCCAAGAGTAAATGGTGGTGCGACGCAGTATTGGCCTACGCCAGCTGTCAATGCGACAACAAGTTGGACTAAGATCTCGTCTACCTTTACAGCTAATAATCCTATTGACATTCTCGGTTTCGTCTTTGGAACATTTCAGGGCGACTTCTATATGGATGATGTATCTCTGACCGATGCTAGCGGAAAGGAATATGTGGCCAACGGTAAATTTGATGAAAGTCTAGAAGGTTGGACTAAGCCATCATGGCAAGGTTACACGCAGGAGCGCATCAAGGATCCCGATCAGGATGCAAGTGCTGGCGGATATACTCCTCAAATGAAAGCCGATACCCTGAAATATGCCATGAAAAACTGGATACAGGGTATGATGACAGCCTGCGGCGGATACGTCAAGGCATGGGATGTGGTCAACGAAGCCCTATCAGGTACTGATAAGGATGGAGACGGTTATTACGACCTCCAATCTGCGACACGTGGCACTGTTTCTGCTGATGACGCCAAGGCCAACTTCTACTGGCAAGACTATATGGGCGATCTCGACTATGTACGTACAGCTGTGGCTGATGCCCGTAAATATTTTGCGGAATCAGGCGGAAGCGCAGCCGACCTCAAACTCTTTATCAATGATTACAACCTTGAAGGTGACTGGGACAACAACAAGAAAGCGACCAGTCTTGTTCACTGGATCGGGTTATGGGAAGCTGATGGTAAGACAAAGATAGACGGTATCGGAACACAGATGCACGTCACTTATTATGAAAACGCTAACATCGAGAAGAGCAAAGAGGCTGCTATTGTGAATATGTTCAAGATACTCGCCGCTTCTGGTAAACTTGTCAGAATCTCCGAATTGGATATGTGCATTAGAGATGCCAATGGTAACACGGTCAATACCGCCAATGCCACAGATGCCCAATTGAAAGGACAGGCTGCACTGTACCAGTTTATCGTCAAAGCATTCTTTGACAATATACCGGCTGCGCAGCGTTACGGTATTGCCCAGTGGGCACAGACAGACAGTCCGTCCACATCAGGATGGTTACCTAACCAGCCCATTGGTCTTTGGAATAGTAATTATAGTCGTAAGCGTGCCTACGCAGGTTTCGCTAACGGACTAGCAGGAAAAGAAGTGTATTCGGCGGAATAGCATTTTATAATGAAAATAGTTATAGTATGGGAGGGAGAGGCTGAGAAGTTTCTCCCTCCTTCCATTTTTCCGTCAAACGGTTACGCCACACAAAATAAAAGATACGTATACGAAAGGGATTGACAAACATTATCAGTAACTTTGCCATCGTAAATATGACGAAACAGCATAATCCTAAATCAATAAAAATGAAACGAACATTATATAAACAAATACTTCTTATAGCTTTTCTCTTTATGCCGCTCTCGATTTCGGCTTGGGAGGGAATGGCAATGCCCGCCCTGCATGTGGACGGTCGCTACTTCAGAGACCCACAGGGCAATATCGTCAATCTGCATGGTTTCGCACAGACATATAGCCCGTGGTTCAATGAACAGTGTACGATATGGAATAATTATGATGTCAGCACCTGTCTTAGTTATAATCAGGGACTGATAGATAAGATACTTGCCGCAGGATGGAAAGTCAACTTTTTGCGCCTGCACATGGACCCTTACTGGTCTAACAATCCAGGCGCTTCCACTACAGGCGAAAACGACATATCCCAATTCAATTTCGAACGGTTCAAGACCTATTTCCAAAGTGTCTTTGTGCCCATGGCGAAGTATGCCATCAGTCATGGTCTGTATGTTGTCATGCGTCCGCCAGGCGTCTGTCCTGAAAAGATATCAGTGGGCGATGCCTATCAGCAGTATCTCATCAAGGTGTGGAACTATGTTTCGGCTGATTCCTATATCAAGAATAATCCCGATGTCATGTTCGAATTGGCCAACGAACCAGTGGGTATTTATCAGTCGGATGGTACCACCTCGGCAGGATTTAAGGAACTGAAAGAATACTTTCAGACCATTACCGATGGTATACGTGCCAACTGTGACAATATCGTACTCATACCTGGACTCTCATGGCAGGCCAATTATGAAGGATTTGCCGAATATCCCGTTGAAGGCAAGAATATAGGTTATGCGGTGCACTGCTATCCAGGTTGGTATAACAGCGGTTCGGAAACTACACCTGACGTGAATTATACCCAATTCAGAGATGGATGGAATAAACAGATTATGCCCGTTGCCAATTTCGCGCCAGTCATCGTGACTGAGATGGACTGGGCACCTAAGTCGTACAATGCCTCATGGGGCAAAGGTGTGACGGGTACAGCAGGTGGCACAGGCTTTGGTGCCAACTTCAAGAAGATAGCCGACGAGACAGGCAATGTGAGTTGGCTGATATTCACTTCGCCCGACCTGATGGCGAAGTTCGTTGACGAGCAAGGCACAGGCAACACATTCCTCACTGATCAAGAGGCATGCCCTTGGCCCACCTATCATTGGTATCAGGACTATGCCAAAGCAGACAACACACTCCCCGACGTCACAGACCCAGCCAACAGTTCCTACTATACGGTCGTCTCCCTCGCCATAGACCATACCTCATTCACTCTGTTGCCCCAGTCGCATCAGTCGTTTACCATCACGGCTACTTATAAAGACGGACATACAGAGAATGTGACCGACGAGGCTACTTATCAAGTGGTTGATGCGAACGTGGCGCAGGTGAAGAATTGCTGTATGCTGCCTCTCGGCATAGGTTCTACAACGGTCAAGGCATCTTATACCGACCGATTAGGCAACACGCTGACCATGAATATCCCCGTCACCTCGTCAAGCTATTTCCCACTTACATCAGCTGGTATAGACCCTAATATATGGGAAACAGGCTCATTCGATGAGTCTACGCACACCCTTGTTACAGGACAGTGGGGCTTCGGCGGATGGAAGTATGCCAATGGTATAGACCTTTCGGCATATAAATACATTGTGATTGAGATGAATCAGATCCAAAACAACGGAGCATCATTTCGGCTCTTCGATGAAAACTCCTATTGGAGTAAACCGGCTATGACCGAGATTGGCAGTCAGACGACGATTAAGATCGAACTCTCCAAATTAGTAAAAGACGGAACCTCTACATCTTTAAATTTATCTCATATCTATATAGCAGGATTTTGGTCTAACGGAGGCGGACAGATATCCATCAAGGATATATACTTAAGCAATGACGGAAATAGTCCCGTCGCAAGTATCGCACCTTTGTACAAGTCTTCAGATGAAAATAAATCTGTGGATGTATACAATATGCAAGGGATGCTCATCCGTTCAAAAATAAAACGCAGTGATATACAATTTACGTTGAACAAAGGCGTTTATATAATCAACAAAAAATGTACTATAATACGATGAAAACGAAATTATTAACTATTGCCATTGCCTGCTCTGTATGCAGTAGTATGATGGCACAGACGGATGCAACCAAAACATTTCCGTCACCATCCAACATCCCAGGTAATGAATTCCCGCGCGTAGATGCCGACAATCAGGCATATTTCCGTATGGAAGCTCCTACAGCCACAAAGGTCCAGGCTGATATCTGCGGTAAGAAGTATGATATGGTCAAGGACGAAAAGGGCGTATGGACCGGCAACAGTGCCAGTTTGCCTGTGGGATTCCATTATTATTTTCTCCTTGTTGATGGTGTATCGGTCGTGGACCCTTCGAGCGAAACATATTTCGGTTGTTGCCGTGAAGCCGGTGGTATTGAGATACCAGAAGGTAAAGAAGGAGACTACTATCGTCCTCAGACGAGTGTAGCCAAAGGACAAGTCCGTTCAGTGCAGTATTTTTCTGAAGCTAAAAAGGAATGGCGACGCGCTATGGTTTACACCCCTGCCGAATATGAAACCAAGACAAGCAAACGGTATCCTGTACTCTACCTTCAGCACGGTATGGGCGAGGATGAAACAGGATGGAGCAAACAAGGGATGATGCAGAATATCATGGACAACTTGATTGCAGAGGGTAAGGCTAAACCTATGATCGTAGTTATGGAAAGTGGTGATGTGAAAATGCCTTTCCACTTCTCCAAAGGAATGAGTAACAATGCCGAAGAAAGTCCCTATGGCGCTTCATTCGGTAAAGTTATGATTGCCGACCTTATTCCGATGATTGATAAAACATTCCGTACACTGACAGACAGAGATCATCGTGCAATGGCAGGACTGTCATGGGGAGGGCATCAGACATTCGACATTACTCTTAAGAATCTTGACAAATTCTCTTATATCGGTTCTTTCAGTGGTGCCATCTTCGGTTTGGACATCAATAAAAACTATGGAGGTATTCTTTCCCGTCCCAATGAATTCAATAGCAAGGTTCATTATTTGTTCTTAGGATGCGGAAGTGAAGAAAATATCGGTACAGCCGCACTCAGGGATTCATTTCAGAAAGTAGGTCTTAAGTTCGATTATTTCGTATCACAAGGCACTGCACACGAGTGGCTTACATGGCGCAGATGTCTTGCGCAGTTTGTTCCACATCTATTCTAGACAAACTTTTTCTCTTTCAATAAATGTGGGCCGTCTGTTAGTATTGTCTCAAGCAATATTGCAGACGGCAACGTTTCAACTATAACTTTCATCGTGCGTTGTGCAAAAAAAACATAATTCTACATAACACAATGATTATTTTCTTATATTTGCAGTCTGAATTATAATAACTATTTAAAACAACATGAAAAGAAAAAATCTACTATCGCTGATCCTACTGATAACACCGATTGTTATTTCATCAGCCAATCTGAAATTATGGTATAATAAACCTGCTACAATATGGCAGGAAGCACTGCCCGTAGGCAACGGACGGATGGGGGCTATGGTTTACGGAGGTATAGGTCATGAACAGATTCAACTAAATGAAAATACTGTTTGGGGCGGTTCTCCATATAATAATGTACGTACCATAAACCCTGATACTTTGGCAAAAATCCGCAGTCTCGTTTTTGCGAATAAGACCCGCGATGCACAACAGATGATCAACCAATATTTTATGACTGGACAAAACGGAATGCCTTATGAAACAGTAGGTAGTCTGATCATTGATGCCCCTTTCGGTTCAAAACCGTTATCGTATCGTCGCGACCTGGATCTCAGCAGAGCCGTTTCAACAACAACTTTCAGTAATCATGGCATCACATACAAAAGAGAAGTTATCGCATCGTTCATCGACAAAGTGATTATGATACACCTGTCTGCTAATAAACCTAAGGCTATCTCATTCACGGCAAGTTACACGTCTCCACTTCCCCATTCTACAAAATACGAAGGGAATAATCTGATCATGAAGGGGAAATGCCTTACACACGAAGGAGTAGAAGGCAAACTGCGGGTGGAAACCACGACGGGTATCAAGAATGTTGGTGGAAGCATCTCAATGACCGACTCTACGATGACCGTGAAAGATGCCACGGATGTAATACTTTACGTATCTTCGGCCACCAACTTTGTCAATTATATG
This sequence comes from uncultured Prevotella sp., assembly GCF_937863835.1. Taxonomy (GTDB): domain Bacteria; phylum Bacteroidota; class Bacteroidia; order Bacteroidales; family Bacteroidaceae; genus Prevotella. The sequence goes on along the minus strand of NZ_CALMHT010000065.1, from coordinate 8,812 downwards.
GATATAAGCGGTAACGAAACGCAGCAGTCGCTTGCATATCTTCACCAGGCTATGGCTAAGCCTTTCGCTAAAGCTCTCCAAGAACATATCAACTACTACAAAAAACAGTTTGACCGTGTATCACTGGAAATCAGTAAAGGCAATGCCTTCTCTTCAAAATCGTCATCTGATACTTTCACTTCGAATATTCCGACCGATGAACTGTTAGCCGGTTTCCAGTCAAACAATGATCCTTCACTTGTCGAACTGGTTTTCCAGTATGGCAGATATCTTTTGATATCATCATCACAACCAGGTGGACAGGCCGCCAATCTGCAAGGATTATGGAATGACAAACTGAATGCTCCTTGGGATGGAAAATATACGATCAACATTAATACCGAAATGAATTACTGGCCCGCACAGACCACCAATCTTTCAGAAACCGAACTGCCGCTTATACAACTGGTAAAAGACTTAAGTATCACAGGAGTGGAGGCTGCACAAAAGATGTATGGCGCCCGTGGATATGTGGCTCATCATAACACAGATATATGGCGCTCTACTGGAATGGTCGACGGTGCCACATGGGGCATCTGGCCTAACGGCGCAGGTTGGCTCAGTACACATCTGTGGCAACGCTATCTTTTCAATGGCGACAAGACTTATCTTCGAGGTGTCTATCCACAACTGAAAGGTGCTGCCGATTTCTATCTCACAGCCATGGTGAAACATCCCAAATATGGATGGATGGTAACTTGTCCTAGTATTTCGCCCGAACATGGTCCGCGCGGAGCTTCATCGGTGACTGCCGGATGTACGATGGACAACCAGATCGCATTTGACGTTTTGAGCAATGCACTGCAAGCATCAGAGATTCTCAATACTTCTCAAGAATATCAGGATAGTCTTCAACAACAATTGTCAATGCTGGCCCCTATGCAGATAGGCAAGTACGGACAACTGCAGGAATGGCTTGAAGACGCAGACGATCCTCAAGACAAACATCGTCATGTCTCACATGCCTACGGTCTGTTCCCGAGTAATCAGATATCAGCATATCACACACCAGCCTTATTTGAAGCAGTCAAGAACACGCTGCTGCAGCGTGGTGACGAAGCAACGGGATGGAGTATCGGATGGAAAATAAACCTTTGGGCACGCCTGCTCGACGGTAATCACGCTTATCAATTAGTAAGATGTTTACTCAACATATTACCGGCTGATAGTCAGGCTAAGAATTTTCCCCAAGGGAGAATGTATCCCAATCTTTTCGACGCGCACCCACCATTCCAGATTGATGGTAACTTTGGTTTCACAGCCGGAATTGCCGAGATGCTCTTACAGAGTCAAGATGGGGCCGTTCAACTATTGCCCGCTTTGCCTGATGTGTGGAAGTCGGGTAACGTAAAAGGATTGAAAGCTCGTGGCGGCTTTGAGGTTTCCATGCAATGGAGGAACAACCATCTGCTGTCAGCGAAGATAAATTCTACGATAGGCGGCAATCTGCGTGTACGTTCTTATGTGCCATTGAAAGGAAAAGGACTGAAACTTGCCAACGGAGAGAATACAAATCCGTTGTTTAAGTCGATAACAGGCAAACAACCTATTATATCATCCGAAATTACGCCAAAACAACCTCAACTGAAAAAGGTATATGAATATGATATAGCTACAAAGGCAGGAGAGGTTTATATGTTGACTTCTGAATAAAAAAACAGATACGACCAACTACCATGAAAAAAATATTTTGTTTCTTGATCTGTTTACTGCCTATCGTGTCTTGGGCGCAGTCGGGTAAACTATTTACTGTCGACAAAGAATTGTCAAACAGTAACATCAACTGTTTGTACCAAGATAGGCATGGTATGGTGTGGATAGCTACCGATGATGGATTAAACATGTATGATGGTGCAAAGTTTACAATATATAAACATATTAAGAATAATACAAATTCACTCTCTGATAATAATATAAGGGTCATCAATGAAGACCGGAAAGGAAACATTATCATTGGTACGCTAAAAGGATTGCAGATTTACAATAGTGCTAATGGGCAGTTTATAAAGGCTCCATTACTTAATGATAAAGGATCTGATATGAATCCACATATCACTTGCATTCTGAAAAGACACAATGGCGAATTAATGATTGCCACTTCGGGGCATCGGCTTTGCAACTTAATTTATAAAAATAACAGACCTATATTAACATTAGCCAATGTTAATGTACCTAGCGACTTTCTCAATTATGTATACGAAGATACTCATGGTAATCTTTGGGTATCTTCCGAAGACAAAGGTTTCTTGTTTATCAATAAAAGAGGAAAGGATAAACATTATTTTCTGAATAATGGTGAAATGAACGACGGATTGACAGGTATGTGTACAGATAACAAAGGTAATCTATACGCTTCCAGTTCTAAAACAGGCCTCTACATATACGACAAGAAATCAGATAAATTCATTAATATTAAAAGTAAACTTTTCAATAATATACCCATTAATTTCATTTTCCCTACAGGCAATCAGATTGTTATGGGAACCATGGGACTAGGTCTTAAGATTTACGATATCAAGAGTGGCCAGATAAAAAACAGCAGAATGAAATTTACTAATTTCAATTTTGACAGTTCTGATATAAAATCATTACTCAAAGACCGTATGGGCAATATCTGGATGGGTAACAACGGCAAAGGTGTCCTACTCATTCCCAACAAATCAAGTCAGTTTCAATACATTGGCTATAAGTCTCTGACAAACAATATAATAGGCTCGAACAGTGTACAGGCTGTCTGTAAAGATTATGAGGGAACAGTATGGTTGGGTACAGCCAATGATGGTATCTATAGTATTAATAAAGCAGGAGCTTCACATCATTTCACTCCTAAAGACGGAGACAGTTCCATACCATTATATATTTCCGGGATATATGAAGATTCCAATCACACCCTTTGGTTATATTCACAAGTTAGCGGTCTTCTGAAAATGGATAAACGAACCGGACATTGCACGTCAGTGGTCTTAACATACAAAGGAGACGAGATAAAAGCCGTAACAGCCATTGCCGAAGACAAATACAAACGCTTATGGATCGGCATTATGGGAGGCGGCGTCTCTTTTATTGATTTAAGAACCGGCAAGGTAACGGCATGCAGAACAATCAAGAATGGTCATTCGTACAGTCCGCAAACAGATGCTTTGCATAACAGATGGGTATCCACATTATGCTGTACGAGCAATGACAAATTGTATATCGGTTCGTACGACGGTCTGGGATGTATGGACTTGAAGACAATGTGTTTTACATCCACATTCAAAAAGAACAGATTGTTTCCCGGAGATATTATCTATACGATATGCGAAGGGGCGAAAGGACATATCTGGATTGGAACGGCAAACGGTTTGATTCACTTGAATGAGAAGACGATAAAGAGTTATACCTATACAATGGCTGACGGATTGCCAAGTGATGTAATCAATTCCATTCAGAGGGATAAACATAACAACTTATGGATTGGAACAGACTATGGTATTTCGCATTTTATTCCGAGAACGAGAAAATTCACCAACTATTATTCCGGTGACGGACTGCAAGGTAATGAATTTAATGTAGAAGCCTCTTTTGCGGATAAGTCAGGTACCTTATATTTTGGCAGTACCAGTGGAATATCATACTTCAATCCTGATAATATTAAGGCTGCCGCCCACAAACCTGACCTGAAATTAGTAGGATTCTATATTAATAACGAACTTGTTAAAGCTGGCGAAGAATATGATGGCCGCGTCGTAACCGATAATGCTGTGATAGAAAGTGATCAGTTTTCTTTGTCACATAACAGCAATACTTTCACACTTGAATTTTCGACGATGGATTTTTATAATTCAGAACGAATATCATATACTTATTCCATTAATGGCGGTCCGTGGATAAAACTAAGAGCCGGAGTATGCCGTGTCACTTTCAGTGATATGAAACCCGGTACATACCACTTCAGAGTAAAATCTCAGGATTATGATTCTTATTCGGATGTTAAAACCATAACAGTTGTCATTCATCCCGCCTGGTATGCATCTATTTGGGCAAAGATGTTTTACCTGATTCTTTTCGTTGTAGTTATCCGGATCGCATACATCTATATGCGGAAACGTCGGGAAGCTCGCCAAAAAATGTTGGAACGTGAACAGGCAGAACAGATCAACGAAGCAAAATTGCAGTTCTTTATTAATATCTCTCATGAGATACGTACCCCGATGTCGTTGATAATCAGTCCGCTCCAGCAATTGATTTCTTCTGATCACGACAGCGGTAGACAAAAGACGTATAATATTATCAACAGGAATGCTGAACGTATATTGAGACTCGTCAATCAGTTGATGGATATACGTAAGATAGACAAAGGGCAGATGTCTCTTACATTCAGCAAAACCAATGTTATAGGAGTTATTGACAGTATTTGTGGAGACTTCGGGCAACTAGCTCACTTGAAGAAAATATCTTTTGATTTCAATCATAACATGGATTCACTGGATTTATGGATAGACCATGCCAATTTTGACAAGATTATTGTTAATATATTGTCTAACGCATTTAAGTTTACCCCTGAGAATGGAAATATTTCAATATCAGTCAGTGCATCCGATATGGCCGAAATCGTCATTTCCAACAGTGGACCAGCCATTAATGAAAATGAGATAGAGAAGATCTTCGGACGTTTCTACCAGATACGCAATAGTGTTAACAATTCTAATATAGGTACTGGTATCGGACTGCATCTTACCCGTTCTCTGGTAGAGTTGCACCATGGTAATATCCATGCTGAAAACAACACCGACGGCCCTGGCTGCAAATTTATTATCCGTCTCCCTCTCGGCAAAGATCATCTGCACGCAGACGAAATAGAAGAGACCGTAGTCGAAGAACCTAAAATAATGGACAATTTGGTATCGGAAATACCAATCGAAGAAAAGAAAAGGACACGCAGTACAAATCATTATGTTCTTGTCGTAGAAGATGATGAAGAAATACGCAAATATGTATGCGAGCAACTGCGCCCCGAATTCCATACGAAAGAATGTGTAAACGGCAAAGAGGCTTACAACATGATTCTGACTAAAAAACCGGATCTTGTAATCAGTGATGTGATGATGCCTGAAATGGATGGATTCGCACTCTGCAGAAAGATAAGGCAAAATCCTAACATCAATTCTATTCCTATTATTCTGCTTACGGCAAAAACGACGGCAGAAGATAACATCGAAGGACTGGACCGTGGAGCTGATGCCTATGTCACCAAACCTTTTAATATGGATGTCCTGAGAAAAACAGTGGAGAATCTTATCAATAGTCGTGAACAGTTGCGCAATGCCTATACCGGCAAACAGGAACAGAAAGATAAGATTACAGATCTTGAGGCGAAATCTCCTGATGACAAATTGATGGAACGTATTATGAAAGTAATCGACAGCAATATCAGTAATCCGGATCTCAGCATCGAAATGATTACCCAAGAGGTTGGTATAAGCAGAGTGCATCTGTATAGGAAGATGAAGGAACTTACGAACCAGTCTATGCGTGATTTTATCAGAAACATCAGACTGAAACAAGCAGCCAAACTTCTTAGCGAGAAAAAGCATTCTATTACAGAAGTAGTAGAAATGACAGGTTTTTCACGCATATCCAATTTCTCTACGCTATTCAAGGATATGTATGGTATGTCTCCTATGGCTTATAGAGATCAGAAAAAAGAAAAGGACGATTCTGCCGAAGAAATAAACACTGTAGAAGAATAGCTTCCCCGTGCAACGGGGAAGCCTTACCTTTATTCTTGCGTAATCTCAATGATGTGACTGCACATTTCGTTTGTGCCTGTCACCATCAGTCCTATTTTCATCAGATAATCGCCGGTGAAGGTCTTGCCATCAAACGACAGTTTTGATTTTTCGCCGGGCATCATATTGATTTCCTTTACTGTATAGCGTGAAGACGGGTTCAATCCTTCAAGTCTGGTAGGCAACAGGTTGGCCATAAAACGAGGATGGATGTCGTAAGCGAAGACAAGAGCGTGCGATTTGTCATCGCTTACACGTTGCATCACACAGTGGTCACTTTCGTAAGGAGATGCGAGGCGATACAGATTTGCACTGTATATGACTGGTTTCAGACGGTTGTATTCTTTTACCGCGTCCTTACAGAACTCCATTTCATTTGGTTTCAGTCCTTTCAGGTCAATGTCGAAACCGAGTTTGCAACTCATATCCACATCCACCCTGAATTTGATGCTCGATTTCCAGTTCCAGTTGGTGACATGCGAACACATCGCTTTGGCTGGCATAAACTGTGAGAAACCCCATTGTATGTACAGTCTCTCTACGGGGTCTGTATTATCACTGCACCAGTATTCATCAAAGTATTTCAGTCCTTCATAGTCGCATCTTGCACCACCGCCCGAGCACATCATCAGGGTGAGGTCGGGATATTTCTTCTGAATCTTTTGCAGAACATTGTACAGTCCTCTCACATAATCCACATACAGATTGCACTGTTTTTCTTTCTCGTAGACGGAGTATATATTGGTGATCGGACTGTTGCAGTCCCATTTGAAAAACTTTAATCCGGGGTTTTCTGTCATGATATGATCCACAATACCGAAAACGAAATCCTGAACCTTCGGATTCGTGAGGTCGAGCACCAGTTGATTACGATAGTAATACGTCTCGCGGTTAGGCAACCTTAGCAGCCAGTCGGGGTGTTTCTCAGCCAGTTCACTCTTGGGGTTCACCATTTCGGGTTCTATCCAGATACCGAATTTCACACCAGCTTCCGTAGCCGCCTTCACAAGATAAGGAATACCGTTGGGCAGTTTGGTCTTCGTCACCTGCCAGTCGCCAAGTCCGGCACCGTCGTCTTTGCGTGGATACTTATTGCCGAACCATCCGTCATCCAACAGAAAAAGGTCTACGCCTAAGTCTTTTGCTTCTTTGAAGAGTTGTGTCAGTTTTGCTTCGTCAAAGTCGAAATATGTATTTTCCCAGTTGTTGAGTAAGGTATATCGGTCTCCCTCGCCGTTGCGCAACTGATACTTCATCGCCCAGCGCTGAAAGTTGCGACTGCCTTCACCGATACCCTTCGTACTCAGTGTAAAGATGAACTCGGGTGTCTTAAACACCTCACCCTTCTTGAGCAGATAGGTCGAAGCGTCAGGATTGATACCGCTAATCACTCTCAGTTCATGATCATGATCGACATCGAATGTAAAACGGAAATTGCCGGTCCATCCGATTGTTCCCATCAGAACCTTACCGCTGTTCTCTGTAGCCTCACTGCCGAGACCTATTTCAAAAAACGGTTGGGAAAACATTGCAGCGCGGGTTCCCAGACGAGTGTCTATCACCTTTTTGCCATAAACCAACTGTGTCTTGGCCATCTGCATTTCCTTTGCCCAGTCGCTGTGGAACTCCGTAAGGAAGTATTTGTCTTCCTCAAAGTAGAGCATGGACGATGCGTAACGCCCCAGACTCACCAGACCGTTCTCATGATGACTTATCTCTGTCCATTCCTTGATGATATTCTCTTTGGCAAAAGCAGCGAAGTGAAGTGTGACGAATACAGGGTACAGGTCGTCTTTCAGTCGGATGACCGTTTCCGTCCCGCCGTTGATATTCTTGGTAGAGTGGGATACATACTTCAGCACCGATGTGGCGTTGCCGTCAGCATGGCGGATTTCCATAGCCGGTTCAAAGTAATCCTCGGTACCCATCACCGGATACATCTCGTTTCCCTTTGTTGGAGTCTGAGTGACATTTGTGCGCGGCATATCCAGCAAGTCGAGGTCTGTACCGTCAGCAAGCCGTTCGCCAAGATACGTCTGATACAGGCGACCGTTGTCTTTGACTTGCATCACCATTTGTGTGTTGTCGGTAGAAATAACGATGTTGGTCTTCGCCTCTGCCATTATAGTCAGAGACATCAATGTAAGAATCAGTAATGATAGTTTTTTCATTATAATGATATGTTGTTTTTATTTTTGCAGATTATCCAACCAGTTGCTTATATCAGATAACATCTGCTTATGCTCTGAAACCGACATTTTGAAAAGCCCGTGTGCTCCTCTTGGATAGGCAAAGAGTGTACAACTGTTGCCTGCTTTCAGCATGGCATCGTAGTAGGCTATGCTGTTTTCTACCGGAGGCACGAGCTCGTCATCCGTCGACACCAGTATCAGGGTGGCGGGAGTGATACCTTTCTTGACTTGTGTTTCATTAGAATACTTCATGATCACCGTAGGATTGCTGACATCTTTTCCCAGCAATGCATTGCGTGAACCTTCGTGGCATCCTTTGCCCATTGTGATAACAGGATAGAACAGAATTGCAAAGTCGGGACGTATGCCATCTTTGGAATGAGTGCAGAGCGTACTGGCCAGATGCCCACCGGCAGACGACCCCATGATGCCTACCTCGCTTGTCTTGATATTCCACTGTGCGGCACTGTCGCGAACCAGTTTCATTGCTTTCTCGGCATCACCGATGGGCAGCGACCTGTCGCCATGCGGTAAGCGGTATTTAAGTACAAAAACGGCAATACCTTTATTGTTGAAGAACGGGGCCCAATTATTTCCCTCATAATCAATGTTCACAAACTCGTAACCTCCACCGGGGCAGCATACGACGGCACGTCCGGTCGGATTTTTGGGTAAATAACAAGTCAAAGCAGACGCTCCGTCCTTAGTCAGGTTAAGCGTAAAAGTACGAGCCGCAGACTGTCCCATTGCAGACACAGCGACTAACAACATCATTAGATTTAAACAAATTTTTTTCATGGCCATAATTTT
>NZ_CALMHT010000064.1 GCF_937863835.1 uncultured Prevotella sp. | reverse complement strand
ACGTTATGATGGTGTCCGTCCGGCATATCATCTCAACAAGCAGCATTGGAATGATTTATACTTGGACTTGATAGACGATAATCTTGTAAAAGAATGGATACAGACATCCTATCGTCTGGTATATTCGAAATTACCAAAGAAAGTAAAGGCTATTTATCATATTTGAGAGTACGATATAATAGAAGGGCTGTTTACCAGAAATATCGGGAAAATTAGTGCATTTTAAGAACTGCCAGAGTATAAACATAATTAATTAATAACAATCCTATTGGAAAAGTTAAGTATGCAGTAATTTAATTCCGCCAGCGGGTATAAGCTTTATTTATATTTTATCTTATGTGTATTGCGATATTCTGTTGGTGATACGCCTAATTGACTTTTAACGAATTTACCAAAGAATGCAATACTAGGAAAATTCATTTCTGAAGCAATTTCCTTAATTGTTTTTGGTGAGTAGATGAGATGACGAATGATAGCTTCTTTCGTATATTCATGTATCCATTGCAGCGGAGTCTTCCCAGATGATTGTTTGATAAGGTGAGAAAAGTACTTAGGTGTAAGATGTAACTTGTTTGAAGCTACAGCTACCGACCTGATTTTACCATCGCTGTCAGCCAGCAAATCCAGAAATTGATGCAGTACAGTGTCTTTCTGTCGTACAGCAGAGTTTTCCGCAATTTTCTTGTCCTGTTTCATCTCCTTTGCCACAATATTGAGAAATTCAAAAGCGAAGGCCTGAAAAAGAAGCGAAGCAATACTTTTGGTAAAAGGATCTTCTGCCTGTTGTACTTTCAAGAGAGACAGATAATAATAAGAATCTATGATTTTCATATCCATTTCTGACAAATAGACTACTGGATGTTTCCTGATATAATCATAGAATTGCCATATATACCGGTTGATGTAACTGGATCGTTCAAGTGCAGCAATTGAAAAGCCGAACACAGTAATGTTCACATCAGGTGACATCATATAATCATGGAGTATAGAACCCGGCAGACAGAAGATACACCCGTCCTCTTTCACTTCGTACTCCTTATCGTCCACTGTGATTAGAAAGCGTCCCTCATTGCAATAGATGTTCACCACATAATCGGTCTCCATATTGTAAAATGAGTCAGGCAACTCCTTAATGTCATCCATCATGAAGAAGTCTTCATCATTAAATCTGAAGATATTGTCCTCATACATATTCTTAAAGTCCACATGGTGTATACCGTCCTTTTCCATTTTACCACTGCTTTTATTCGTTTCGCCTACAAAGATGCATCAATTTATCCAAAAAGTAGTATTCTAAAGGTGTCTATTATTCTACTATTTACATCAATTAATTATTATGAAGCATTTTAGTCTATGTTTTAAATACTTTTAGAATACCAAACTCAACTATTTTATTTCTATTTTTGCATGCGAAAATAGAAAACCAGTATAAATTAGCCGAGATGAAAAAAATAGTAGTAATGATTGCAGTTGTCATATTGATGACTGCCTGCACAGATCAAGTGAAAAAGGAAATAGTGGAGATCACGCGCGTAAAAACCCAGCAGTTGGGTAATAGCGAGGATGCCACCAAACAGATGTATTCAGGAATAATAGAAGCAGGTAAGAAAGCCGAACTGAGTTTCACTGGAGGTGGAACCCTTACCGCCATACCTATAGAAGAAGGAATGGTGGTAAGAAAAGGACAACTCATAGCAGAGATAAACAAAACGCTGGCTATGGACAACTATAAGACGGCACGGGCACAACAGGCAAAAGCTCGAGATGCCTATAAGAGATATAAGAATATGTATGATACCCAAAGTATGCCAGAAGCACAATGGGTGGAAGTGCAGAATAACTTGCAGCAGGCAGATATTCAGGTGAATATGGCCCGAAAACAGTTGACCGACTGCAGTATCCGCGCTCCTTTTTCTGGCTATGTCTCCTCCAGGGAGGTTCAGGCTGGACAGAATGTGTCCGCTGGTATGACTGTAGCAACTATCACCAATATATCTAAGGTAAAAGTGAGTATCCATGTACCTTCTACGGAAATTGGCGACTTCAATAAAGGACATCGGATACAGGTGATTGTTCCTGAGTTGGAAAATAGTGTTTATACTGCTACAATTATAGAAAAGGGAATTGAAGCCGATAATTATACGCGTACTTATACAATAAAGGCACTGATGAGCAATCCTAAAGGGAAGCTCCTTCCTGGCATGCTCTGCAAACTCACAGGACATCCTAGTGTGACCAATGCAGAAACGATAGTCATTCCGGAGAATATTATTCAGATAAATTCTGATAATAGTCATTTCGTATGGGTAAGTAGGGAAGGTAAAGCTACTAGACGCACCGTAGTTACTGGTGAACTGACTTCCAATGGGGTAGTGGTGACAAGCGGATTGCATGCCGGTGAGCGCATCATTGTGGAAGGACAGCAGAAAGTGTATGAGGGTTGCAAGGTCAAGGATGTCAACAATGAGTAAAACAGAGCAGCAATGAAAAAGAAGAATATGTTTTTTACGTTGCCTTCCTGGGCGATGCACTATAGTACTGTCATAGTAACCATCGTATGCTGTCTGGTGGCTTTTGGTATTTATGGACTGGACAGAATGAACAAAAATGAATTTCCGCATTATACCATCCGTGAAGGTATAGTTACAGCCGTTTATCCGGGTGCCACATCCGAGGAGGTGGAAGAGCAGGTAACCAAACCGCTGGAAGACTTTATTTTTCAGCATCCGGAAGTGGATAAAGAGAAAACCACCTCTGTCACGCAAGATGGTCTCTCTGTCGTAACAGTGGAACTGATGGAAGATGTCAAGCAACCTACAGAATTCTGGAACAAGCTGAAACATGAACTGCCCGGATTCAAGGAGCATTTACCGCAAGGTATATATTCTCTGGATGTGGATGATGATTTCGGTAATGTATCGGCACTGCTCATTACCATGCAGTCTACGACAAAGACCTATAAGGAACTATCCGATTATATGGATCAACTGAAAGATAGTCTGCGAACAATTCCCAGTATCGGCAAACTTGTAGTATATGGCATGCAGAAAGAGCAGATAAGCATCAGTCTTGATATAGAGAAACTGTCACAATACGGCATTACAGACCAGGAAATAGCTCAGCACTTATCTGAAAAAGGATATGTTACTACTGCAGGCCAGTTGAAGTCGAAACAGATGTTCCGTCCCATCTATGTCAGTCGTTCGGTGAATCGTCTGCGCGATTTGGAAGAGACTGTTGTCTATTCAGACCCTGCCACTGGCAAACAACTTCATCTGAAAGATGTGGCGACAGTCAGGCGTGAGTATCCCCAGGCGACCGATTATGTGACCTACAATGGAACCAAATGCCTGGTACTGAGTGTAGAGCTGAAGAAAGGGAATGATATATCACGTATGGGAGCAGCTGTAAATACCGAATTGGATACGTTCAGACAACAGTTGCCTCAGGATATCAGTATCAGCAAAATAGATGACTTGAGTAAAATAGTAGATGACAGCGTGTACTCCTTCCTTCATGAACTGATTATAGCCATCGTATCGGTGATACTTGTAGTCATATTACTGATGCCGTTTCGTGTGGCATTGGTAGCTGCCAGCACGATGCCCGTCACTATTTTCATCTCATTGGGCGCCTTGTATATTACTGGAATGGAGATTAATACCGTCACTTTGGCTGCACTGATAGTCACCCTGGGTATGATTGTGGATGATTCCATTGTCATCATCGATGGATATCTGGAAAATCTCTCACATGGCATGTCGCGTTATCATGCTACGATAGCCAGTGCAGAGCATTTTTACAAGTCCATTCTCTCAGCTACACTTGCCATCAGCATCACCTTTTTCCCATTCCTGATTTTTATGACGGGTGGAAATGGAGAGTTTCTGTTCAGTTTTCCTGTTTCAATGGCCATTATCCTGTTTATCTCCCTCTATGTAGCCCAGCTCTTTGTGCCACTCATGCAGTATCTGATTATCCGCAAACCATTGGAGGTGGATATTCTCGATCATGGGAAAGAGCATTTTTCCATGCTGCTTATGGTGCAGCGATTCTTCGATCATCTCATAGATATCTGTTTCGCTCACAAGAAGACGACCCTTGTAGGTGGTTTTACAACCGTAGTCATCGGTGCTTGGTTGGTGCTTCATCTGCCACAAGAGGTGATGCCGGCAGCCGAGCGTGACCAGTTTGCCGTAGAGATATATACTCCTACAGGTACCTCACTCACCGCCACTTCAGTCGTAGCCGACAGTTTGGAGCACATGATGCTGCGCGACAAGCGTATCGTATCCATTGCATCCTTTCATGGTTCCTCATCTCCCAGGTTTGTTGATGGTTATTCGCCACAGACAGGTGGAAGTAATTATGCACAGTTCATTGTAAATACGGTCAGCAGTGATGAGACATTCAATGTCATACCTGAGATGGCTGCCAGATACAGCAGTTATTTTCCACAAGCTTATGTGCGATTCAAGCAGATATCTTATAGCGAGGAAGCCAATCCTGTGGAAGTGAGAATACAGAGCAGCGATATGGCACAACTGAGCAGAGCCACAGATTCTGTCATCAGCGTAATGCATACAATGAAAGACTTGTTTCTTATCCGTTCTGATATGGCAGAACCGAATCCTGGCGTGCGTATATCATTGGATGAAAACAATGTGTCTCATCTGGGGGTAACTAATCAGAATCTGGAAGAGACCCTGATGATAAGGTATGGCGAGGGTATGGAAGTAGGTACAGTTTGGGATGGCAATTATAGTCGCCGAGTGATGCTCAAAAGTAACAAGGCTGACAGTGCCAGTGTGGAAGATGTGCTGAATGAGGATATTCCTGTTAGTTATGGCAAGTATCACGTGAAAGTACGTCAGATAGCCAAGGCTGAACCTATCTGGAAATGGGGCCAGATAGGTCATCTTAATGGACTCCGCACTGTTACCGTCAAGTCGGAAGTGTCTTATGATAAAAATGTGAATGATGTGACCGAACAACTCATGAAGAAGATGAATCGGCAGCATTTTGAACAAGGAGTGAAAATCTCTTATGGAGGTAAAGCAGGCGGTGACGACAAATCTATGCCCGAGATAATGATGTCGCTTGCCGCATCGGTTGTCATCATCTTCTTTATATTGCTGTGGCATTTCAAAAATCTCACAGAGCCGTTGTTGATGCTCAGTTGTCTGCCATTCTGCCTTATTGGCACAGCCGTTGGCACCATCCTTACCGGTGCTTCATTCAGTATGACCAGTGTGCTGGGTGTAGTAAGTCTGATGGGTATTCTGGTGCGCGATGGTATCATTCTCTTCGATTATGCGCGAGAGTTACGTGATAAAGAGCATCTGTCTGTAGAGATGTCGGTGAGTGAATCATCTAAGCGCCGTATGCGCCCAATCCTTCTTACCTCTTTTGCTGCCAGTTTCGGCGTATTGCCCATGCTTATTTCGCAGAGTACCCTCTGGATGCCCATGGCAGCCGTCATTTGTTTCGGTACCCTCATCACTCTGTTTTATATACGCACGGTGATGCCGGTGATGTATGCACTAATCATAAAAAATAGATAAATAATATGAATAAGTTTTTTATTAGTTTGGTGATGCTGACTATCTCGTCAGTCATCTCTGCAAAAGATATTCTCAGTCTTGATAGTTGTAAGCGTATGGCTGTGAAAAACAATTTGGCTGTGAAGCAGGCCGACAATCAGGTAGTGAGTTCTCAGGAAGCGATGAAGCAGGCTTATACATCTTTTTTCCCGACAGTCAAAGCTACTGGTATGTACTATAAACCCTCGTCTCCTCTTCTTGATTTTGAATATGGTGGAGAGCGTGTTATAGATGGGAAATATGGTTATACAGCAGGGGTGGAAGCCTCTTTACCTATTTATTCAGGTGGACAGTTGACCAATAGTTATAAACTTAGTAAAGTGGGAGTAGAGGTCAGTCAGTTGGAACGTCAGAAGTTACTGCGTGACGTGGATATACAAGTAGAGGGGTATTTTTGGCAGATAGTGATGCTTCAGGAGAAAATCAAGACGGTGGATAGTGCAGATACATTGTTGGCTGATTTGCATAAGACAGTAGAGAATGCTGTGAAAAATGGTTTGAAGAATCGCAATGACTTACTGAAAGTGGAATTACGGATAGATGAGAACGAGAGTAATCGTCTACAGTTGGAGAACAGACTCAAGGTAAGCAAGCAGCTATTGGCTCAGTATATTGGGCGGAGTGATGCAGACTTTGATGTGACATCAGAAATAAATGTGAGTAATTTGCATCATGATTTGGTATCACTCCGTCAAAACCACGATATGGCTGTAGGACATATCGCAGAATATCGATTACTCCAGAAGAATGTTGATGCAGGCAAGTTGGAGGTTGACTTGGAAAGAGGGAAATACCTACCAACCATTGGTCTTGGAACAGGATATGAATACGAAAAGTTCTTCGGTAAGGCAGGAGGCGGGGCTGCTCTCTATGCCACAGTATCTATACCTATCTCCGATTGGTGGGGAGGTAGTCATGCCATAAAAAGTAAGAAAAAGGAACTGGAAAATGCCCAATATGAACTAGAGAACAGCAAACAGAAACTTCTGATACAGATTGACAAACTTTGGTATGATGTAGAAGAGGCCTACAAAATTCTCAGTATAGCGCAGAAATCTATTATACAAGCCGAAGAAAATCTCCGAATCAATAGAAATACATATCGGTTTGGTACAACCACTATGACAGAACTGTTGGATGCAGAACTACTTTGCCGTCAGGTTCATGACAATTATTCTGAAGCATATTCTAAATTACATACTAAAATCATAGAATATAAACTCATGATTTCTGATTAAGAGATTATCTATATGAACCCCTTGGCGAAATTAACAAGCTAATAAATCGATGCTTGGTAAGTTGTGCATATTATTTATTAGAACATTATAGGTAACCAAACTGTTTATATTAAATCAACGTATGTACAATTTATATGCAATATGCGCAAAAATTCTTGAGATATCGCCTTAAGTTTGACATGCTGAAACATTGAGCATAGATTTGCGCACCGCCAAAAAAAAATATCTCAGTGCGTAAATAAAATTGCACGGTGCGC
>NZ_CALMHT010000063.1 GCF_937863835.1 uncultured Prevotella sp. | reverse complement strand
ATGCCTATAGTCTATTATCCTTAATAATATTCATATCATGAAGAAATTCATTCTACTAACATTATTTTTCTTATTCACATTTCATGTTTTCACATACGCACAGGTTGCACTTAGAAGACAGGGTACTGCTACACAGTTGACCATTAACGGAAAACCGATGCTGATACTAGGCGGTGAACTGAGTAATTCGGCTGCCACATCTGTAGCTGACATTGATGAAGTGATGCCGCGTATGCATAAGATGGGACTGAATACAGTACTTGTTCCCGCTTATTGGGACCTGATGGAACCGGAAGAAGGAAAATTTGATTTTACCCTTATAGATAAGGTTATAACGGATGCGCGACAGAATGATCTGAAAGTCATCTTCCTATGGTTCGGCGCTTGGAAGAATTCAATGAGTTGTTATGCCCCTCTGTGGTTTAAGCAGAATACGCAGAAAAATCCCCGTGCCATGACCAAATCAGGTAAACCGTTGGAGATAGCAAGTGCATTCTCTGAAAATGTATTTGAGGCTGACAATCATGCTTTCAAGAATTTGATGCAACATATAGCCGGAATAGATAAAGGGTTTAATACCGTGATTATGATACAGGTGGAAAACGAGATAGGAATGCTCGAAGACGCAAGAGACCATTCCGACGCTGCCGATAAAGCGTTCAATACACCTGTCCCACAACAACTGATGACATTCCTGCAGAAAAACGAGAAACAACTGCATCCTCAGATGAAGGCGAAATTTCATAACGTAAAAGGTGGAACGTGGCAACGGGTCTTCGGTGACGACATCTATACTGATGAAATATTCATGGCATGGAATTATGCCAAATATGTAGAACGACTGGCGAAAGCAGCCCGTTCGATATATCATATCCCACTGTATGTTAATGCAGCGATGAACAGTAGAGGTCGTAAACCAGGAGAATATCCTTCGGCCGGTCCTTTGGCACATCTGAAGGATATATGGCATTGTGGTGCACCGAGTATCGATTTTCTGGCCCCCGACATTTATGACACAGGATTTGAAGGATGGACCAAACAATATGCTTTGCCTGATAATCCGTTGTTTATCCCGGAATCGAGATGCTGTAACAACAGTGGTGTGAGAGCTTTGTATGCTTTCGGAGAACATGATGCTGTCGGATTCAGTGCGTTCGCTATCGATCAGACCGATTCGGTCACGACATCATATCTTACACGTAGTTATAAAATGCTTGCTGAATTATCACCGATCCTTACTTCCAAACAAGGTAAAGGACAGACTTATGGTTTATTGTTTGACAATAACAATAAGGAAAGAGTGATAAACGACGGAGATGTCTCGCTGACATGCAGACACTATTTCACATTACCGTGGGATGTGAGAGCAAAAGACGGTTCGGCGTGGCCAGAAGGTGGT
The DNA here is from genome assembly GCF_937863835.1 of uncultured Prevotella sp. Classification (GTDB taxonomy): domain Bacteria; phylum Bacteroidota; class Bacteroidia; order Bacteroidales; family Bacteroidaceae; genus Prevotella. The sequence goes on along the minus strand of NZ_CALMHT010000063.1, from coordinate 8,460 downwards.
GGTATCATTGTTAAAATAAATAAAAACGAATATCTTATAGCAGGCAGCGGTATTGTTGTGGAATTTAAGACTATTACCGAGAAACAGCAAGAAGAAAAGAAAACACTTGGAGAAGACGGCTTCATTGATGCTGGGAATAAGATGCAGCAAAATAATACATCTAAGACATTCAAAGGACAACGTATCGGAATAGGATACGTAGATCAGGTCCATATCGATGAAAACGGTAAGTCGCTGTATGTCAGGCGAGATAATGGCGATCAGGATCATCAGGGACGTCATGCTAGAATCAGTGTAGATGACTATAAAATATTACACGTCACGTTGTATAAATACTAAAAATATTCCTTTTGTGACATTTTATTTGCCAAATATATCAAGAGAATCTTTTTTCTAACGAATCAGACAACTGAAACATTTTTGAATAATATAGATACAAGTTTTAATGATTTGTAAGCATTTTATTGCCTATATTTGCAAAAATTAATTTGTAAAACTTAATATTTCTGCCTATGAAAGAAATCGAATGACAAGAATTGGAATGTACTTATCACTTTAAATGTACTATAAAGTACTTACACTACTTTTCATTATTATGAAATTCTAGCTAATACTAATAATTTTTAAGAAGAACTATGGATTTAAATTTAAGAAAAACGACATTGTTGGTTGGCTTGTGCTCTATGTTGGGAACAGGTTATGCCATACAAGTTAATGCTGAGCCGGCAATCAATACCGTTGCGGCTGTTCAGCAAACAAAGAAAGTAACGGGTCGTGTGAGCGATTCTCAAGGTCCGTTAATCGGTGCTACCGTCATGGTAAAAGGAACCAAAACGGGTTCTGTTACCGACTTGGATGGTAACTATTCAATTAATGCCAGTGAAGGCTCTGTCTTGGTCGTATCTTATGTCGGCTATGTCACACAAGAAATAAAAGTGGGTAGCAATCCGAGCATTAATTTTATAATGAAAGACCAAGGAAAGAATCTGAATGAGGTTGTCGTAATCGGTTATGGTACACAACGAAAAGAAGCCGTAACAGGTTCAGTTGTGTCAATGAAGGGCGATTTGATGCGTCAGGTTCCTGGTGCCGATATCACGAATGCGTTACAAGGACGTATCGCTGGTGTAGATATGACACAGGTTTCATCTAAGCCAGGTGCTACGATGCAGATCCGTATCCGTGGTACACGTTCTTTGAATGCAAGTAATGACCCGTTGGTCGTATTGGACGGAATTCCATTTGCTGGTTCAATTAGCGATATTGATCCTAATAACATCAAGTCGATGGATATTTTGAAAGATGCCTCTGCTACTGCTATTTATGGTTCACGTGGCGCGAACGGTGTAATCCTAATCACTACCTACAGAGGTATGATGGAGCAAAAAGCCAAAGTAACTTATAATGGTTATATAGGTCTTAAAACATTATTCGCTAAGTATCCGATGATGAATTCTGATCAGTTTGTGAAGATGCGTAAATATGCGGGTAAGTATACCAATGGTCTTGATGAATCCGACGACACGAACACAGATTGGCAAGATTTGTTGTACAAGAACAGCATCGTGACCAATCATGATGTAGGTCTGGCAGGTGGTTCAGCGACAGGTGCCTATAATGTGGGTGTATCTATTTATCGTGACGAGTCACTGCTCCCGCAGCAGAATTATAACCGTTATTCTATGCGATTCTCTATGGATCAAGAGATCGGTAAATACGTGAAAGTAGGACTTAGTACGAATACCAGTTATGCCGTAACCAACGGAGCAAGTCTTGGTCTATATAGTACATTAAGTTCTACACCTATATCAAATCCATATAATGATGATGGTACTTTGAAAAGAGTAGTAAGCAGTTCTATGGATGATACGTATGTTATAACCAGAGATGTCATCAATGGTCTCGGTGATAAATGGAAAGATCAGACAAAAGCCTTCGGAACCTACAACTCATTCTATGGTGAAGTAAAAATCCCCGGAGTGGAAGGTCTGAAGTATCGTCTGAACGTAGGTCTAAACTATCGTCATTCCGATGGAGGTTCTTATACAGGGGAGGGTGTGTTCAGTTCTACGGCTGCGACACCATCGTCCGCATCCAATACAAAGGCGACGACAACCAATTGGGCTGTGGAGAATCTGTTGACTTATGATAAGACGTTTGGTAAGAACACCATCAATTTCACTGGATTATATTCAGCAGAACAGACACAATATACCAGCCTATATGCGTCAGCGACAAAGATTCCGAACGATGCATTCCAATATTACAATTTAGGACAGGCTTTAGGAGAAATCTCCATCCCGCCGGGCAGTCAGGGCTATTATGAAAGTGGACTGATGTCATGGATGGGTCGTATTATGTATTCTTATGATGACAAGTACATGATATCAGCAACCTTGCGTTCTGATGCTTCATCACGCCTTGCCAAAGGTCATCAGTGGCATACATATCCAGCTATCTCAGTAGGTTGGAATATTGCAAAAGAGAATTTTATGAAGAGCGTGACTTGGGTGGATAACCTGAAACTGCGTTTCGGTTATGGTGAAACATCTAACCAGGCTGTTAATCCTTATAAGACATTGGGTCTGCTTTCTACCCGTCCATACAATTTCGGTTCTACGACAGCGGTAGGATATTATGTATCCCAATTGCCTAATGATCAGCTCGGTTGGGAATACTCTAAGACATATAATGTCGGTCTTGATTTCTCTCTCTTCAAAGGTCGCTTGAGCGGTACATTTGAATATTACGTAACCAATACCAGCGATTTGCTACTGAGCGTCAATCTGCCTTCTACTTCAGGCGTAAGCAGTTATATGGCAAATGTAGGTAAGACGCAAAACAAAGGTTTCGAACTCTCTCTGAACGGAACTATCATCGACAATTTTAACGGTTGGACATGGGAAGCTGGACTGAACTTGTATTCTAACCACAATGAACTGAAAGAACTGGCATCAGGTTCTTTACGTGATGAGGCCAACTGGTGGTTCGTTGGTTCTCCTATCAACGTCATTTATGACTATAATAAGATTGGTTTGTGGCAAACAGACGAAGCCGCTGCGATGGCTATAGAGGAACCGGGCGGAAATGCTGGTATGATCAAAGTACAGTATACAGGTGATTACGACGCTAACGGACTTCCTACACGTGCAATCAACTCTACCGACAGACAAATCATCAAGGTCGATCCTGAATGGGAAGGTGGTTTCAATACCAGAGTCGCTTATAAAAACTGGGACTTAAGTCTTGTAGGCGCATTTAAACATGGTGGTACACTTATTAGTACATTGTATAGTTCATCAGGTTATCTGAATATGCTCACAGGTCGTCGTAATAATGTCGATGTAGACTATTGGACAGAAGACAATACCGGAGCTAAATATCCAAAACCAGGCGGTATCCAGAGTGGTGATAATCCTAAATACGGAAGCACACTCGGTTATTTCAGTGGTTCTTATCTGAAAGTTCGTACTATCACATTGGGTTATAACTTCAAACAGGCATGGATGGAAAAGGCTGGTATCAGTGCTTTGCGTCTTTATGCTACTGTACAGAACCCATTCGTATTATTCTCACCGTACCACGATGAGTCAGGTATGGATCCTGAGACCAACTCTTATGGTAATGAAAACCAAGCTGTAAATTCTACTTATCAGAGTAGACTGGCAGTGATAGGTACCAACTCTCCTTGTACCCGCAACTATCTGTTTGGTGTAAATGTAACTTTTTAAATAACTATGGAAATGAAAAAACATTATATAAAATCGATTATAGGTGTAGCCTTCGCCGGTATACTTTTATCAAGTTGCTCGGATATACTGAATGAGACACCGAGAGCAACCTATACTCCGGATTATTTTAAGACAGCAGAAGGAGTGCAAGGTGGTATCACATCCTTGTACGGTCATCTGAGAAATATATGGGGTAATGGATATTGGTTGAATGCTTGTGAGACAGGTACTGATGAATATACTTGGGCTCAATCTGCCGATGGTAACTTTAAAGATATGGACTTAGACGGCTCAGGAAATCTTACATCATCAAGTAGCCGTTCAGACTTGTTGTGGGGTTATTCGTACTCGGATATCAATACAGCCAGTGGAATTATAGAAAATGGTGGAAATGCAGGTGTTGACGCATCTCTTGTTGCCGAAGCTTATTTCTTTAGAGCATTCGACTATTTCATGCTTACACAAACTTTCGGAGGAGTTCCACTTGACTTGGGTAGTGGTGAATTGAAATTCAATACGACAGCAGTGCGCGTTTCAACACGTAATACTGTTGCAGAGGTCTATACAAAATGTGTATTCCCTGACTTGTTGAAAGCAATTTCCGATTTACCGGAAAAAGGAAGAGTAACGGGTGGCGTGACAAAGACTGCTGCAAGACTTTTCTTGTCAAAAGCATATCTTACTTATGCTTGGTGGCTTGAAAATCCGAAGAATATTGCTACATATCCGACATGCGACCGTACAGATCCGGATGGACACAATGCCGCTTATTATTTTCAGAAGGCTTATGATGTAGCAATAGAGGGCATAAAGAACCCTGGAGCTTACGCTTTACAGAATTCTTTCTATAATTTGAATGTAGGTAGCAATGACAGAAATAGTGAAATGGTGCTTTATGCCGACCATATCGAAAGTAGTGAATATTATGATGACAACAGCCATTCTTATGGTTCAGCAGGTTCGCCGAGTAACTTTGCTGCTTGGATGGTAACATGTAATTATACGAATGTACGAAGCAATGCGGCTGCAGATTGGTCTGGTGCCTCTATCAGTTCTGTACAACGTGAAGCTGCTCAGTCTTATGGTCGTCCATGGACTCGTATGGCTCCAACTGTGAATGCTATCATCAATAATTTCCCTGATAAGGTTTATGACTCACGTTATGATGGTACTTTCGTTACTTGCTATCGTGGCAACTGGAACAGAGCAGGAAGGACAGAAGTTACTTTGTATAATGCCAATGGACTTCCTATCATTCAAAATGATTCGGTTATGACTTTCTTGCCTATAGATGATGCGAATATCAATTATTCTAATTCACCTTATAAGAGTAATATTGGTGCTGGCGTTTTGCCAGGCAGGGCAGACTTCGTAATAGGCGTGAGCGGTATTAGCCGTATCTTGTATCCAGGTCTGTGGAAAATCGGTACATACCGTACAGACAACAATGGAGGAATGGGACAGCCTAATGGTTCTATCACACGTCCTTATCCGATAGCAAAATTCTCTGAATTATATCTTATTGCTGCAGAAGCAGCTGTAAAGGGTGCTACGACACAAAGTGGCTATTCTGCCCGTGAACTTGTGAATGTACTTCGTGCCCGTGCCGGTGTATGGACATATAGTAACAGTGGTAACTGCAAAAAGATTGCCGATTACAGCAAAAAACTGACAGAAGAAACACCTCAGACGATAACCATTGATTATATTCTGGCAGAGCGCAGTCGTGAATACTTCGGTGAAGGTCAACGTTGGTGGGATTTGGTCCGCACACAAAAGTGGGCAGACTATGCTGGAACATATCAGATATGTGGTGCAAATACAGGTGATCATACGTTGAAGACATATACACGTACAATAAAAGATTTTATGTATTTAAGACCAATTCCACAAGGTCAGATTGATGCACTTCAAATGACGGATGAAGAAAAGACAGCTTATCAGAATCCGGGATATTAATTAATAAAATTAACAAGAAAATCGGACAAGTTTTTACTTGCCCGATTTTTTTGTACCTCCTTTCGATGGTGGAAATTTCTTTGCGGTGTTTTGATAGATACACTTTTTGTGTAATAAGGATATGTTCCCATGGTTCTCTTTCAATTCGAGACTGGTGACGATTTAAGTGATACTTTGCGGTGTCTTTCCTTATAAATACCTTTATGAAATGATAGAATGACATCGTCTTTGAAGGCCGAATAATTCCCTGTCGCGCGAGAAAATTTCCCTTTAAGGAAAAATAATTTCCCTTGAAGAATAAAAAAATCCGCTTCAAGGGAAATTTTCTCGCGCGACGGGGGATTTATTTCGACTGTTTGTTAAATCTCAAAATCTACATGTGAACTGCTGATTCCCAGTTCGTCGGTCCGTTTTCCGGGCGCCGCACCGCTAATCGTAATCGTATATTTGCCTTTCAGCAATTTGGCATTGCCGTCTTCTGTGGTGGTGGACAACTGTTCTGCGGGTATATCAATCTTTACCGTAGCAGATGATTCCGGTTGTATACTTACACGCTTGAATGCAACCAACTTCTCAACAGGAGAGGATATACCTGCGTTCGGAGCGGACAGATATACCTGTGCCACCTCGTCAACTGACTGTTTGCCGTCGTTAGCCAACTTGACTTCAACGGTGATAGGTTGACCTTTCTTTATTTTACCTATTATATTAGCTTCACTATAAGTGACATGACCGTAAGACAATCCATACCCGAAAGGATACATGATGTTGTCTTTCATATACTTGTAAGTTCTGCCCTGCATGGCGTAATTGTCGAAGGCTGGCAGTTTGTCTACAGATACAGGGAATGTGATGGGCAGACGGCCGCTGAAATTGGCATCACCGAATATCAAGTCTCCTAAAGCATATCCACCTTCCTGACCGGGGTACCATGCCATTACTACAGCATCGGCTAACTCTGATATCTCTTTGACATCAATAGGACTGCCACCTGTCAGTATAACGACAATCTTGTCTTTCTTTATCTTTTTTACATTACGCAGATAGTTCATCTGAGATTCTGGCAGACTGATGCCTACTCTGTCACCTCTGCTTGATGAGGCTATCGCTTCGCCTTCTTCACCCTCCATGTTGCCGTTGTTGCCCATAACGATAATGGCGACTTCCGATTCACTCGATTCTCTGACTGCCCAATTCATATTGTTCAGTTCGTTGGTAATCTGCATAAATGCGGGACGGTAGTTGACACTGGTGCCGTTGCTGACCTTTGATACGATACCCTGGAGATACGTGCAGTAACGGTTTGACAGTCCGAAATAATTGCCCATCAGATAAAATGCATCCGATGCACCGGGACCAGCGACAAATAATGTACGTATGTTCTTATCCAAAGGCAATATGCCGTCGTTCTTCAATAGAACCATACTTTCCAGTGCGGCTTGCTTGGCAATGGCGGTATGGGCATCGCTGCAGATAACGGATTCCTGAATATGGTTATACGGACAATCACTGTCAGGTTGCAGTATACCCAGTTTAAGTCTTGTCATCATCAGTGGCAGGAGAGCGTTGTCGAGGTCTTTCTCTGTAAGCAACTTCTGGTCTAGTGCCTGCCTCAACGCCTTGAATGTATTGCCGCACTCCAGGTTTAATCCAGCTTTGATGGCTATGGCACAAGCCTCGGCTTCGCTTTTGGCTATTTTATGCCCTTCGTATATATCTGTTACGGCGCCACAGTCGGAGACGATATGTCCTTTGAATCCCCATTGCTTTCTAAGTATATCTGTCAACAGATACGTGCTGCCCGAACAACTTTGTCCGTATACGGCATTATAAGCTCCCATAATCGTTTCGACATGACCTTTTTGGACAAGCATTTTAAAAGCCGGCAGGTATGTTTCAAACAAATCCTGTTTCGTAGGGTTGATGTCGGCTTCGTGACGAGTGGCTTCGGGACCGGAGTGGACGGCAAAATGCTTGCCGCAGGCTCCTACCTTTAAATAAAAAGGATCGTTTCCCTGCATGCCTTGCACATAAGCGGTACCCAGTGTACCTGTAAGGAACGGGTCTTCGCCGTAAGTCTCCATGCCGCGCCCCCAACGAGGATCGCGGAATATATTGACGTTAGGCGACCAGAACGTAAGTCCGGCATTGCGTGAATAATTCTTAATCTTTTGTGCCACATTATATTTTGCTCTACCTTCAGAAGCTACGGCATCACCTATGTTCTTGACCAGCATTGGGTCGAACGTAGCTCCCAGACCGATGGGTTGGGGAAAAACGGTAGCCCGTCCGTCTCGTCCCACGCCATGAAGACCCTCGCTCCACCAGTCATAAGGTTTGATACCCAAATGCTCTATGGCAGGAGTTTCGTTCATCAGTTGATTGATTTTCTCGTCGACGGTCATCTCCGAGATAATCTTGACGGCCTTCTTTCGCATCAGGTATTCTTTGCCGTTTTGTGCAGATACATTAGTACACAATAAGACGGCAAACGCAATAATAACGTTTCTGTAATGATTCATATTCGTAATATCGTTAGTAATTAATATATAATGCAAATATAATAATAAATTTGTGCCAAATGTTATTTTGTTTGTTATATGTAACATAATGAAACATTCTGAGATGCCGATGAAACATTTAGAAACATGTAAAAATGTTATTATATGTATCTTTGCAAACGAATACTGATAATATATCATGAAGATTCTATAACTAAATTATTTCATTATGAAATGCACAAGCAAAATGATTAAAGCCTTCGGGCTCT
>NZ_CALMHT010000062.1 GCF_937863835.1 uncultured Prevotella sp. | reverse complement strand
GGACGACGCGCAATTTCAACAGCATGACTTGCGATTTATTTTGACATGCAGAAAACAGAAAATTGTATTAACAAATGTGAATATTCGTAAGTGTTTGTAAAGCGAAAATATCCTAATTTCATTTTGTCAATTATTCAACAATAATTTCAACCATGAAAAAGCAATATTTATTATAATCTAATCATTATAATACACTAAATATTGTTCGATATTATCAGAATTTTCAAGGGTGGAGGATGGTGGAGGATTGGTGGAGGTTCTGCAACAATCTTAATCCTCACAAATACATATTAATCAGAATAATACGAAGAAATCAACCTCTTCGGGTGGAGGGTGGAGGTATAAAGCAACAAAAAATTTCTGGGAGTGAATAGCGAATTTTCAAAAATATCAAAAGATAAAAGTATCTTTACATTCTGTTTCACCTTTTCATAAAGACTGGTAACAGGTACTGCGGTGGCAGCCAATTAGTAAGACCGGCAACGGCATCCGTGAACAAGAGTAGCGGATGCCGTTTGTTTTTTTTTGTCTCCCCACAGATTCCTAGAGGAAACAATCGTCCAGAGAAATAGCAAAATAGTCCAAAACAAGCGTACAGAATACACTTTTGGACTATTTTGCTATTCATTCGGATGGCATTTTTATTCAGTTTCCCGTAATTTGAGTTCCTTTGTCAGCGAAAAAATAAGGTCATGTTATGAACAGGACTAAACCGAAAATAATAATTTAATATATGAAAATATCATAATAATGGAAAGTGAACAAATCAATAACGCTTTAAAAATAATAAATAAAACATGGAATCACATTTAGAACATTTTATTTTTGGTAGGAGACTACTGAAAATTACAGCATGCTCCTTGTTGACCTTATGTGTCATGCCTGCCTCTTATGCAGCGCACAGCACCGCCACAATGGAAGTGACTCAACAGAAGACTACGACGATACAGGGTATCGTGGTAGACGACAACGGCGACCCGCTGATCGGAGCGACTGTAATGGAAAAGGGAACCAAAAACGGTTCGGTAACAGGGATAGACGGACGTTTCTCATTGAAAATGTCTTTACCCGGACGAATCATTGTAACTTACATCGGGTATAACAAAAGAGAACTTATACTGAATAACAATTCTGAGAGAAACCAGAAAATCACCTTGTCTGAAAATACGAATACACTCGGCGAGATGGTGGTCGTAGGTTACGGTACTCAGAAGAAAGCTACACTGACCGGTTCCGTCTCTCAGGTTTCGGGTAAAGACCTGGTCTCTGTCGGCGCATCCAATTTAAGTAATACGATAGCAGGAAAGACAGCCGGTGTCATCGCCAATACAAGGACAGGTGAGCCGGGTGAGGATTACGCCAGTATACTGATTCGAGGTAAAGGCACACTGGGTGCGACAGACCCGTTGATCGTAGTGGACGGTGTAGCAGACAGATCGTTCAGCAAATTGAATCCGGAAGACATCGAATCCATTTCAGTGCTGAAAGATGCGTCGGCAGCCATTTACGGTGCGCGTGCCGCCAACGGTGTCATCCTGGTGACGACAAAACGCAGTAAAGCGGGAAAGATGCAGGTCAATTACGACGGAAGTGTATCGTTCTCACAACCTACACGAATACCGAAGATGCTGAATGCCTACGATTATGCCACCTATGTAGATGAATATGATGCAGGGCACGGTGAGGCACAGACTTACTCGGATGAAGTACTGGAACAAATCAAATCGGGGAAGGATCAGATCAAATACCCGAGTACGAACTGGTGGAACGAAGTAGCCAAAGACTGGGCCTTCAACACCACTCATAGCGTCTCGGTCAGTGGCGGTTCGGATAAACTGACCATGTATACGTCCGGACAATACCAATATCAGGATGCCATATACAGAGACAGTCCTCAGAATTATCATCAGTTCCAACTGATTTCGAATATCGACGCACAGATCACAAAGTCAATACACTTCAGTCTGGACATCCTGGGCCGTCAGGAAAACCGTAACCGCGGTGTGTATTCAACAGACGATATGTTCGGATACTTCCTTACTACGAATCCTATGTCTGCCCCTTATTATCCCAATGGACTGTTGAGAGTGGGTTATGACGGTGTGACGAATAATGCCATGGTCATGATCTCAGACAAACCGGGATGGAATAAAAGTACAAACTATACATTAAACTTAAAACCGAAATTGCATGTCGACCTGGATGTCGTGACTCCCGGACTGTACGCGGAAGGATACGCCGCTCTCGATTATTGGTTCAACAACGGCAAACAGATGAATCAGCCATACGATGTATATCAGTATGATTCGGAAAAAGATCAGTACGACAACCGTAAAAGTGCGACGGGAAGCATCAGTCTGGGCTCATGGGCAAGTAATTCGTTTACCCAGACGGTGAACCTTCGTTTAGGTTATACCCATACATTCAACAACGCGCACAAGATAGACGCGTTCGTGGCTTACGAACAGAGCAAATACAAATACAACTACTTATACGGCTACCGCACAAACTACCTCTCGTCAGCCCTTCCCGATCTGAACTTCGGCAGTAAGGTGGACAAGGATAAAGACAATGCAGGCAGTTCTGATGAGACAGCACGACAGAACTATTTCGGACGTGTCAATTACGGATACAAAGATAAATACCTGTTGGAAGCCACTTTACGTTATGACGGTTCCATGAATTTCGCTCCCGGTAAACGTTGGGGTCTGTTCCCTGCCTTCTCTGCCGGTTGGGTGATCTCCGAGGAAAAGTTTTTCGAACCGGTCAAGAATATCGTCAGTTTCCTGAAAATCAAGGGTTCTTGGGGATTGATGGGTAATGATAATATCGGCGCATATCAATATCTGTCCCTTTATTCCTATAACGGAGACGCATCGTATGTCTTCGGCGGAAACTACAGTCAGGGAATCTATGAGAATGTGACAGCCAATCCTGAAGTGACATGGGAGAAAGCGAACACCTGGAACGGAGGATTCTCGGCACAGTTCCTCAACGGTAAGTTCGGACTGGATTTCGATTATTTCTATTCAAGACGTAGCGATATCCTGATTACCCGCAACGCATCCGTACCTACCTATTCAGGTCTGTCTCTGCCAGCCGAGAACCTGGGTAAAGTATCCAATCATGGTCTTGAAATCGTAGCTTCATATAATGACAAGGCAGGCGATTTCACATGGGGAATAACAGGCAACTTCACTTACGCCAAGAATAAAGTGATATACATGGACGAAGCCGAGAAGACACCGGAGTGGCAACGCATGACAGGACATTCCATAGACGGTTATGTACTGTATCAGGCATTGGGTATCTATCAGACACAGGAGCAGATAGACAATTCACCCCATATCGACGGCGCACATGTGGGCGACCTGATCTATCAGGATACGAACGGTGATAAGAAAATAACATGGGATGACGCGGTACGTATAGATAAATCCACGACACCAAGAATCATGTACGGTTTCACATTGAGCGGCAGTTGGAAAGGTTTGGACGCAAACATGTTCTTCCAGGGACAGGCCGACGCACAACAGATCGTGATGCCTACAATGAATATGGCACAAGAGTTCTTTGACGGACGATGGAAAGTAAACGGAACAGCTGAAGAGAACGCCGGTGCAGAATGGCCTCGCGCGTTTATCAAACAGACCTACGGCGATACATGGAACGGACCTACATCCACATGGTGGTTGAGAAATGCCGCATTCCTCAGATTCAAATCGTTCGAAGTGGGCTATACATTGCCGAAGACGCTCATCGCCTCTATCGGACTGGAAAAGGTACGCTTCTATATCAACGGGAATAACTTATTCACAATAGATAAGATGAAAATCTTCGATCCTGAAATGACAGGAGGTATTAAGGGATATCCTATACAGCGTACATTCGCTTTCGGGGCAAACATAACATTCTAAAACATTAAATTAATAAAAACTATGAAACGAATATATATAGGTGTGCTATCACTGATAATCGGACTGAGTCTTTCGTCCTGCTCGGATATCTTAGACGTGTCACCCCATAACTCGATGAGTGACCAGAGTGTATGGAGTAACCTCGACCTGGCTAATGCTTTTCTGAACAACTGCTATACGACAATAGAAGCGGAGAATGAATTCGGTGCCATGTTTTGCAACTATACGGATGAGACATATCACTTGTTCGACTATGGAACATCCGGATATACCAAAGGACTGATGACTCCTGATAACTACAATACAGGATGGACAGAAGGAAAGGGAAACACTTGGTACCATTATTATTCGGGTATTAAGAATGTGAACCAACTGCTTGCGAATATCGATAATGTACCGGTGACTTCGGACGCCGACAAACTGAAAAAACAGCAGATCATGGGTCAGGCTTATTTCCTGCGCGCCTTCTATTATCATTATTTATATTCCCTGTATGGACGTGTTCCATTGATTTACAGAGTATTCAGTCTGGATGATAAATTTGAGGATAAGCGTGCCGACATGGATGTCGTAGCCGACTCTATCGTCAACGATTGTGACCGTGCGGCTGCTTTACTGCCGACAGAATATTCCAGTTCGGACGATTTCGGCAGAGCTACCAAAGGTGCTGCCCTGGCTATCAAGGCACGTACATTGCTGTATAAAGCGAGTCCTTTGTTCGGAACACCTTCGAAAGAGAAATGGCAGGCTGCCGCCAATGCGAACAAGGCTGTCATAGACTTAGGTGTATATAGTCTGAAACAGGTAAGCAACAGTAGCGAATATGCGGCTCTGTTCTTCGATACGAAAAATCCTGAAGTGATATTCGAAAAGATGTATAATGTAAAGGGTACTTACGGTTCATCATCCAGTTATGTCATGCAGGCGCCTCCGGGACCTGGCAGTGGCTTCGAGGGATGGTCTGTATGGGAACCAACCTATGATATCGTCAATGCTTTCCAGAATGCCGACGGTACGGACTATACGGTACAGGGACTGAAGAGTTATACCATTCAGAAACCGACCATGACCGACAACGGTATTCAGTATGAACCGACTACGATAGAAGCGACCAACGTCAATCCCTGGGAAAACAGAGATATCCGTCTGAAAGCTGACATCCTCTGCGATGGTGAAAAATGGGGTTATGGTGATGACAACCGTGAAGTGGAAGACTTCCAGCCGGCAGAAGAAGGTGTGACACCAGGTAAGGATTCGCGTATGGGCGATACTTATTGGAACGGTTCACTGACTGGTTATAACATGAAGAAATTCCTGGATCCGAGTGTGAACACGCACGATGAGAGTGTGTCTAACACGACTCCGTGGTTCTTCCTCCGTCTTTCCGAAATCTATCTGAATTATGCGGAATGTGAAATCCAGTTGGGTAATAACGACGAGGCACTGAAGTATATCAATCTGGTCAGGACCCGTGCGCTGCTACCGGCTGCGACGGGCAAGGATATCTGGTCTGAATATAAGTATGAGCGTAAAATCGAACTTCTGTTCGAGGGTCAGAGATTCTTTGATCTGCGCCGTTGGAAGGAAATGCCAGAGATCTACTCACAGAAGAATTGGCCTACCGGCATCGTCACATATAAGTTCAAGGACGGAACAAAAATCTATACGCATAACACTGAGCCTTTGCAGGAACGCACCTTCAAAGAATCAACAAGCTACTGGTTCCCTGTTCCACGTTATGAACTGAACAAATGTCCAAACCTTGATGCTGCTCCTTATGAATAGAATCAATATAAAAAAGTTGTATACGGCAGCAGCCTTATCCGGAATCATGCTGTTGGGCTATTCCTGTTCGGAATACGACCATCCCACATACAGTCCGGAGACGGTGGAAAAAGTAAAGATAGAGGGCAAAGCCCTCTATCTTCCTCAAGAGTTTCAGGGTCAGGACTGGAATACGGATGAAAATGATTACAGTTACAAGCGGATGGCGCTGACAGACAATCTGGCCATCTTCTGGGAGAAGAAGTTTGGCAGCGACCTGTCCAATCCGCCGCAACTGGATGGAAACTCGATGAAAGTGGACCTGCAGAATCTGAAATCCAGACTGGAGACCTTCTATACATATTATAGAGATAAACTCCAGTTTGTCAAAACGGGGTCGCTGAGCGAGAAGTACCGTATGATGGTGATGTTGCAGTATTCTCTGGACGGTACTGCTTATGGCGGTTCTTATGATAACAAGGTAGGTGCCTTCTGGGCTGCGCCGAACCGTTTGCAGGATACCAAGTTGAACGCGGTAGCTCATGAGTTGGGACATAGTTTTCAACTGCAACTCATCGCTGATGGTCAAGGTTCAGGATGGGGCGGCCAGAGTGGATTCTTCGAGATGACATCCCAATGGATGTTATGGCAGGTGAACCCCGACTGGATGGAAGATGAGAATTATCACTGGGATGCATTCAAAAGTTTGACATACAGAGCGTTCCTCCATGAGGATAATTTATATCACTCTCCTTATGTCCTGGAATATTGGAGTCAGAAGCACGGTCTGCCGTTTATCGCTGAGATGTATCGGAAAAGCACAGCCAGCGAAGATCCTGCCCAGACCTATATCAGAATGAACGGATTAACCCAGGAGCAATATGTGGATGAGATGTTCGACTGTTACCAGCATATCGTGAATCTGGATTATGACAGGGTATATGATAAGACACGCCGATGGGCGAACTCATATAGTAGTTTTAAGTCGGAAATGACGGCACTGTCTGATGGTTGGTATCAGGTGAAACCGGAACAGTGCCCAGAGAATTTCGGCTTTAACATCATCAAACTGAGTGTACCCGAAGCCGGATCTACCGTAAAAGTGGATTTCGTAGGACTGGAAGGAAAGAATGTAAAGACTGACGGCTATACCAATCCTAAATCGGAATATGCCGATTATAGATATGGTTTTGTAGGAATCACAGAAGACGGAAAGTCTGTTATAGGAGATGCAGGTAAGGCAACATCTGATCATCTGTCAGGTTCCGTTTCGTTCACTGCGCCGTCTGGTAGTAAACTCAAATATTTATGGCTCGTCGTGATGGGCGGTTCTTCGGAATACTGGACACTGAGTCAGGTGCCTCAAGCGCAATGGCCGTATAAAATAAAAATAACCGGAAGTGACTTATTATAATTAAGGTATCATCTTCATACCCTATCACTCTGAAAATCATCCGATGAAACAACAGAACAGACTAAATAAGCGTAGTATATACACTTCTGGACTATTTTGTTATTCTTTTGGATGATTTTTCCATCTTGTTTCCCGTAATTTGAGTTATTTTGCCAACGAAAATTATGTGTTGCTATTAATTATTACTAAACCGAAATAAAAATTTAATATATATATGAAAAGACGAGCTTTTATCCTTATCGGATTAACCTCTATCGTTGTCTCAATGAGTGCCGGTGGCCGCCCCTCTATCAAGGAGGTGCCTTTCACCAGTGTGCACCTGAATGACAATTTCTGGTCACCTCGTATAGAAACCAACCGTACTGTCTCGATACCTTCAGCATTCAGGGAATGTGAGAAAAACGGCAGATTCGACAATTTCGCTATCGCCGCCGGACTGAAGAAAGGCGAGCACCGCGGTGATTTCTCATTCGACGATACCGACCCATATAAAATCATAGAAGGCGCCAGCTATTCGCTGTCGGTACACTATGACAAACAACTGGACCACTATCTCGACAGTGTCATCAATATCATCGCCAGGGCACAGGAACCTGACGGATACCTCACCACTTGTGTCACCAACAAATGCACGCGTCTCTCGGGATGGTGGGGCACACACAAATGGGATAAGATCAACAGTCATGAACTCTATAACAGCGGTCATCTGATCGAATCAGCCATCGCCCATTTCAGGGCGACGGGCAAGCGCACGTTTCTGGACGTGGCGATCAGGAACGCCGACCTGGTATGTAAGACCTTCGGTCCTGCCGAGGGACAGATTCACCGCCCGTCGGGACACCCGATCGTGGAGATGGCGCTCTGTAAACTATATAAGGTGACGGGTACGAAGAAATACCTGGATATGGCAAAATACTTCGTGGAGGAAACCGGACGAGGCACAGACGGTCACCGCCTGAGCGAATACAGTCAGGACCATAAACCGATACTGCAACAGGACGAGATCGTGGGACATGCCGTCAGGGCTGGGTACCTGTATTCGGGCGTGGCCGACGTGGCTTCACTGACCAACGACGCCGCCTACTTCAAGGCGCTGACCCGGATATGGGACAACATGGCAGGCAAGAAACTGTATATCACGGGCGGAATCGGTTCGAGGGCAGAAGGCGAGGGCTTCGGTCCCGATTATGAACTCAACAATATGACCGCCTACTGCGAGACCTGCGCCTCTATCGCCAATGTGTACTGGAACTATCGGATGTTCCTCGCTACGGGCGAATCGAAATACTATGATGTGCTCGAGAGGGCCTTATATAACGGTGTGATATCGGGCGTGTCGCTGAGCGGCGACAAGTTCTTCTACGACAACCCGCTGGAGAGCATGGGACAGCACGAACGCCAACCGTGGTTCGGATGCGCCTGCTGCCCGGGTAACATCACCCGTTTCATGGCCTCCGTACCTTATTATATGTATGCCACCGAGGGCGACGATATCTTTGTCAACCTGTATATACAGGGTAAGGCTGACATCAAGACCGACCACAACAGTGTGCAACTGACCCAGACGACTGCCTATCCATGGGACGGCAATGTGACGGTGACGGTGAATCCGGACAGGAAAGCCACCTTCGCCCTCCGTCTGCGTATACCGGGATGGGCACAGGACGCTCCGGTGCCAACCAATCTGTACACGTTTGCTGACAAGGCGAAACCCTATACCATCAAGGTGAACGGTACCGAGGTGAAGGCAACCCTGAAAGACGGCTATGCCTACATAGAGCGCCGCTGGCGCAAAGGCGACCGTGTGGAACTGGACCTGCCGATGGACGTGCGCCGGGTGAAAGCCAACGACAACGTGGTGGACGACCGGGGTAAACTGGCACTGGAACGCGGTCCGGTGATGTTCTGCATCGAGGGCAAAGACCAGAAAGACAGTACAGTGTTCAACAAATATATCATGGAGAACACACCCGTGAGTGCCCAGTATGACAAGACACTGCTGAACGGCGTGATGACCCTGACGGGAGCCGCCAAGGAAGTGGAAAAGGACGGTACGGTGAAGGATGTGGACTTCAAGGCCATCCCTTACGCCACCTGGAACAACCGCGGCGCCGACCAGATGGAGGTGTGGATAGCCCAGTCGCCGGTGGCAGCGGTACCGACCCCAGAACCGACGATAGCCAGCAAGGCACGCACGATGACCATCCAGGCCCCGATACAGAAGGACGCCCCCGAATCGGCATCCGTGGAGACGGAAGCCTACGGCACGAACGACCAGTGGGAACCCCGTAACAGCGCCGACATATCCAAACCCTACCACTACTGGTGGTTGAAGAACGGCACGGAAGAGACGCTCGCCTACGAGTTTGACAAGTCCTACACGGTATCCAACGTACAGGTGTACTGGCTCGACTTCGACCAGTACGACGGCAACTTCCGAGTACCGCAGAGTTGGAAACTGTACTACAAAGTCGGCGACCAATGGAAAGAAGTGGAACAACCGAGCAAGTACACGGTGGACAAAGACAAATACAACAGTGTAGACTTCAAGCCGGTGACCACCACCGGACTGAAGATAGCCGCACAGTTGCAGCAAGGCGAATCGGGCGGTATCATAGAATGGAAAGTAAACAAATAACTATTATAAAATATATTAACCTATAAAATGTCGATTATGAAGAAAACGCATGAGTTTCTGAGCTTGATTCAAAGTAAAACTTTGATTAAAGCTACAACGTGTTTGCTTTTAGTTGCAGGTGCAGGTGTCAGTCCTGTCTACGCAACACAAGAAAAATCTGATTTTGTCTCGACTACAGGTGTCAATCAGTCATCTGTAACAATGAAAGGTCGGGTCAAAGATGTCCATGGAGAACCTATCATCGGTGCCAGTATTGTGGAAAAAGGTACGACGAACGGTACGGTGACCGACCTGGACGGTAATTATTCCCTCAAGGTAAAACCCGGTTCGATAGTGACCATATCGTATGTGGGATTTGTCACACAGACGGTAAAAGCCGGCGGTAGTGTCAACGTGACACTGCAGGAAGACCAGAAATCACTCAACGAAATCGTGGTAATCGGTTACGGTACACAGCGCAAAGGTGATATCACCAGTGCGATAACAAGTGTCAAGGCAGAAGACTTCTCAAAGGGAAACATCAAGGATGCAGGTGATCTGATCAAAGGTAAAGTAGCCGGTCTTACAATCAGTAACGGCAGTGGCGACCCTAGTGCAGCATCAAGTATCCGCCTCCGTGGTATCATCTCTCTGGAGGGTGGTAACACTCCGCTCGTCCTTGTAGACGGTATAGAGAGCAGTCTCAGTACGGTGGCCCCTGAAAATATAGAAAGTATCGATGTACTGAAGGATGCGTCGGCAGCTGCTATCTACGGTACACGTGGTGCAGCCGGTGTGATCATTATCACGACAAAGAACGGTAAACGCGACTCCAACACGACGGTCAACTACAGTGGTTATATGTCGCTGTCGGCATTCGGTAAGAAACTGGATATGATGGACGGCACAGACGTACGCAACGGTCTGACGGAGTTCAATGATAAGGGTTATGATACCGACTGGTTGGACGCCGTAACAAGAACAGCCTTCACCCATAATCATAATGTCATAATTTCGGGTGGAAACAAGGACACCTCATACAGTGCTGACTTTACTTACCGTAACCAGCAGGGTGTGTTTATCAATACATTCTCGGATGAGATGCGTTTCAACGGTGCTCTGTCCCACTGGTTCCTGAACGATATGCTGAAAGTGTCGTTCAACATCATGAAACGTTGGCATAAGAACGGACCTGTAGATGCAGCTTCGACTCAGGTTTACCGCCAGGCGATCATGCGTAATCCTACCGAACCGATATATAATCAGGACGGCAGTTATTATGAGAATATGTCTATCAACTACTATATGAATCCTGTGGCTCTGCTGAATGAGCATAAAGGTGAGTATAAGACAGAAAATACCCGTCTGGTAGGCAATGTGACTTTTGAACCTATCAAGGGTTGGCAGACAAATCTGATGCTTGCCACCGATCGTGACAACAGTCATGATAAGGGATACTACACATCAAAGCATTACGACCAGGTGATCAATTACCACACGGGTTATGCTACTCAGAGTTATTCTTATGGTCAGAGCGACAACCTGGAACTGACCTCCACATACAAGCATCAGTTTGGTGCACACCGCGTAGAGGCTCTCGTAGGTTACAGTTATCAGTATAACGAGTACGAAGGTTTCAATGCCAACAATACCGATTTCATGAGTGATTTCTACGAAGACAATAATCTGGGCGTAGGTTCATTCCTCAAAGAAGGTAAGGCCGGTATGGGAAGTTACAAGAGCGATGACAAATTGGTGGGCTTCTTCGGACGTGTAAGTTACGGATATGCCGACAAATACAATGTCCTCGTCAGTGTTCGCCGTGAAGGTTCTTCAAAATTCGGTAAAAACAACAAATGGGGTACATTCCCTTCAGCATCACTCGGCTGGACCATCAGCAACGAGAGTTTCATGAAACCGATCAAATGGGTGAACAATTTGAAACTTCGTGCCGGATTCGGTGTGACAGGTGTCATACCAAGTGGTTCTTATCAGTCATTGACAAGATGGTCTCTCGGTGATCCGTATTATTACGATAACGGTAAATGGTATCAGGGTCTTAACGTACAGTCTAATCCAAACCCCGACCTGAAATGGGAGAAGAGTACTGAGTTTAATGTCGGTATCGACTGGAGTGTATTGGACAACCGTCTGTCTGGAACTGTCGATTTGTATCATAAGAAGACAACAGATATGTTGTGGTGGTATGACGTACCATGTCCTCCCAACCTCTATAGTCAGACCTTGGCCAATGTAGGCGAGATGCGTAATATGGGTATCGAAGTAGCAATCAATGCCGTACCGGTACGCACAAAGGACTTTGAATGGAAAACAACCGCCACAGTATCGCACAACGCTACGAAACTGCTGAGCTTGTCTAACGATCTGTATCAGACAGCCAACCAGCACGATGTCGCATATCTCGGCGAACCGATATCATTGAGCACACAACGTCTTGAAGTGGGCAAACCTCTGGGACAATGGTATGGTATGAAGAGTGTAGGCGTTTCAGACAAAGGCTTGTGGATGATAGAAAACAAGGAAACCGGTGAAGCCGAAGAATTTAAGGACAATATGCTGACAGATGATAAATATCACCAGTATCTAGGCAATGCCATTCCTAAGGTGAACGTAGGTTGGAGCAACACCTTGAGTTATAAGGGATTCGACCTCACAATGCAGTTTACCGGACAGTTCGGTTTCAAGATATTGAACGAGGCACGTGCTTATTATGAGAACAATGCCGTAGTATACAACAGACTGAAGTCTGCCGCCGACCTGCAGTATGGTCAGAACGTACTGTCTATCGCACAGAAGCAGACTTTCGTAAGCTACTATCTGGAAAACGGCAACTTCGTAAAACTCTCTAACCTTACACTTGGATATACAGTCCCGTTGAAACAAAACAAGTATATCAAGAACGCTTATGTGTATCTGTCAGGCAACAACCTGTTTACAATAACAAGCTACAAAGGACTGGATCCTGAATTGTCTAACGGCGACCCGCAGAGTTCAGGTATTGACTGGCGCGACAAGTATCCAACAATACGCACGTTTACTCTGGGTGCTAACTTAACATTCTAATATTTAAAGCTTAAAGTTATGAATAATAAAATAAACAAAATATTAATGTCTTCCATGATCACAGCCTTCGGCTTGTCAATGGTAGGATGTACGGATCTCGACGAAACTCTGTATGATACGATATCATCTGAGCAGCATGAGTTCTCACAGACAGAACTTGAACATACCATAGCTCCTGTTTACAGCAGTCTGAGAAATGTGTACTGGGGATGGTTCGGCATGTCGGATATTATGGATATGAGTTCTGATGTATGGGGTGTTCCTTCACGTATCGGTATCGGTTGGGGTGACCTCTATGTGTCGATGCATAAGCATCAACTGAACAACCAGATGGGATTCTTCCAGGTAAACTGGGATAACAACTATGCCGGTGTCAACGCATGTAACAAAATATTGGCAAACACAGCAATAGCATCAAACGAAGATATTGTAGCGCAGGTACGCGCTTACCGCGCACTGTACTACTACAACCTGTTAGACCTGTACAGAAACATTCCTCTGGATACAACTTATGTGCACGAGGCAGGATGGACTCCTGAACAGGCAGACCCGACAGTGGTGTACAACTGGATAGAAGGCGAACTGAAAACTGCCGCCGACAAATGTCCCAGTAAGATAGAAATGGGCAAAATCAACAAGTATGCCGCACACATGCTGCTTGCCAAACTGTACCTGAACCATAATGCATGGTTTAAGGACGATACCGACAAGACATGGTACAGCAAGGCTCTTGATGAAGTGAACAAGGTGATAGAAGGTCCGTTCTCACTGGCACCAAACTATAGCGACAATTTCAAGGAAGACATATCCACCTCTCCTGAAATCATATTCGGTATTCCATTGGAGAATAAATATGCAGGTGGTAACTACATGGCCAACTTATGGATACACAATGCAGGAAGAGCACGCTGGAACTTCTCCGGTTGGGCAACCGGCGGCGGTATCGTATTCCCGCAGTTCCTCGACACTTATGAGAAGGAAGATACCCGTATGGACAATACATGGACAGGCGGTCAGCAGTATGCGATGGACGGAACAGCCATCACTGTAGACGGTGAACCGTTGGTATATACCAAGGAACTCCATAGTATTGACAATCCCGGATGTTATCCTTTTGAAAGCTACCGACTGATTAAGTATGAAATCAAGAGCGGCGACTTCGGAACAAGTTATGACGACGTTCCTTATTTCCGTCTGGCAGACGCTTACATGATGAAAGCTGAATGCCTGTTGCGTCTGGGACAGGACGAGCAGACGGCAGCCGACCTCGTAACGAAGGTACGCGCACGTAACTTCAAAAACAACCCTGATAAGGCTACCATCACTGTGGCACAGCTCAAAGGCGGCAGCAGTTATAAATATGGTCATAGAGAGAACCAGGGAACTCTGGGCGGTGAAGACAAATGGATTACAACAAATGAAGGTGGCGACGATATAGAATTCGGCGGACTGCTTGATGAATATGCTAAGGAATTCGTGTGCGAGGCACATCGCCGTGACGACCTGGTACGTTTCAACATTAAAGGCACCAATATGAATGTCTACAACGGTAAATCATGGTTTTGCAAAGATGCTGTGACCGACCGTAACGGTGACATATTCCCGATACCTAAAGGTGCGATGGACGGTAATCCTAAACTGAAACAGAATCCTGGTTATGGTACTAAGTAATAATAAATAACAGAGATATGACTATGAAAAAAAATATAATATATATAGCAGCTGTTTGTATGGCATTGGGATTCACATCATGTAGTGATGACGTGAATGATGCATGCAGCAAGCACGTTTATAGTGAAAATGAAACTCCATATCTGAGAACGGACGCAAGTGCCAATATCAGCAAATCAATAGAATTCCGTAAAGGTCATATAGCCCAGCAGACTATCCATCTCAAAGATTATGCTGAAACTATCCAGACCAAGATGGGAATGACTGTTGATGATATGTTGGCCTCAATAGAAAGTGGAAAGGTGGTATTCTATAATATCAATACAGCCCGCGCCATCTGGAACAAGACGGCACCGACAAAAGGTTCAACCGGATGGTATTACAATTCTACTGGCAGTATTTCCACAAATGCTGATGAAGTGGCTAGTGTAGAACTGGATAAGACGAACAAATGTCTTATAGTAGACGCTCCTACGGATGCGGCTGCTGGAACTTCTATATCGGTCAACGTAGGGTTTGCTGTGAATAATGGACAGGATTATGACCAATATGTCCGTTTCGTTCTGTCGATAGCTGTTACCGATCCAGGGTTGATCATGCCGACCATTACGATACCAACAGGCGATTATGCTGGTACAGAGATCAGCTTCAAGGATTACCAGAAGGCAATAGAAACATGTATGGGAATGACTGTTGACCAGTTTAACAAGACTGTTCAGGACGCTGACGGAGATATCGCCATGTATATGGTTGATGAAACAGGAACTTGGGATAAGACCAGTAAGTACACGGCTAACGGTATCGGTTATTGGTGTACAGCAACCGGAAAAGTCCAAGGTTGGGGAAGCGGCTGTTCTTATTTTGTCGAGACACACGATGGATCTGTAGGTATTGGCCGTTATCCGGGTATGGCTTCGGGTACTCAATATAAGATTCATTTCGTTTACGTAAGTAAGAGCGACCCAAGTAAATACGTAGAATTCGTAGTAGTAGCTACGTTGGCATAATAAAAATATAATGGAAATAACAGAAATAATAAAAAGCAGGAGTGTGCGAATCGCACTCCTGCTTGGAATAAGCACTTTATCTATAACCGGTTGCAGCAGCGATGATGTGACAATAGGTAATGTGACGATCGCCCAGGATGAACTGAGTAAGACGGTGGACTGGGATGAGACGGAGTCGGCAATCTCGTTTACTGCCAATGCACCCTGGAGCGCATCTGTCAGTGATGTGACAAGTCGTGCAGCCAATACATCTATCGACTGGATAAAACTGACGAACGCCAGTGGTACGGCAGGTGATGTGAAGATGCCGTTCCTGCTCACCCAGAACAATTCGGAGAACTACAGGGATGCTGTCATCTCTATCAAGTGCGGTGATGGCGACGCTGTGAATGTAAAAGTGCATCAGAACCAAAACCCTGATGCGGTACATATCATGGATGCTTCTACCATTAAGGACTATGACAAATACTATCTTCCGTCAACTTATAACGAAGGATTCGAAAAGGGTGCCGCCAATATGTTGCGCAACGATGCCAAATGGTCTTGGTGGAGAATGAAACAAAGCGACCATTTCTTCGTGTTCTGGGAACCCGGATTCGGCGACAATCCCAATGCGGACAGTGTGCCTGAAAAGTTGCGTGTGAACATCGACGACCTTCTGGCCAAGGCTGAGACATTCTATACAACGAACATCAGCAAACTGAAGATGGCTGATGTAGGACAGGGTAAATCTTATCTCGACAAATACAAGATGGAGATATATCTTCTGTATCAGGATGAATGGCTCGCTACGGGCAGCGGATATGACGATGTGATCGGTGCCCTGTGGGTGAACCCCAGCACTTGTCAACCTGTCGGTTCTACAATCGCCCATGAGATAGGACACTCATTCCAATATCAGGTGTATTGCGATAAACTGCTGAACGGTGCCACAGATGACAAAAAGACGGGATTCCGCTACGGTTATGGTGAAAACGGCGACGGCGGCAACGCATACTGGGAACAGTGCGCACAGTGGCAGTCGTTCCAGGATTATCCTGCCGAGACATTCGGTTATCATATCTCTGTATGGCTTGCCAACCACCACCGTCATTTTAATCATGAATGGATGCGCTATGCCAGTTACTGGTTGCAGTATTACTGGACACAGAAGCATGGTATCGACGCTTATGGTGATATCTGGAAGAAATCAGTATATCCCAACGACCCGTTGCAGACTTATGAGATATTGTATTGCAACAACGACTTGGATAAACTGTATGATGAATTGTACGACTATTCAGCCCGTTGCGTGACATACGACTTCGATGCGATACATCAGTATGCTACCCAAGAAGCGATGAATTATACCACGACAATGTATAAGGTGAACGGATATTACCAGCCTGCTTATTCCAATTGTCCGGGTACGACAGGATTTAATGTGATACCTCTTGATGTGCCTGCAGCCGGAACAACCGTGAAAGCTGACTTGGAGGCTATTACGCCGGGCAGCAGTCTGGCTTCGAAAGATCCGGGAACGATGGTAGACGGCGACGGCAAGGAAGTGGGTACGACGAAGACATACAATGAACAGTCGAACACGAATTCCGACTACCGTTTCGGATACGTGGCTGTAGTCGACGGAACAGCCAAATACAGTAGTATGTTCCATGGCAAGAACACCACGGCTTCGTATAAGGTGCCGAGCGGGACAGATAAACTGTATCTTGTGGTCACCGCGACACCTGACATTTACCACCGCCATGTGTGGAACGACAAAGAGAGTGATGACGAACAATGGCCTTACCGTGTGAAATTCGAGAACACGAACCTGAAAGGTTATATCGATATAGACCCGGATGCCAAACCTTCTGACGTCACCATCACCCATACCCTTAATTGTGGTAAGAGTGAAGACTGGGCACTGGGCAGCGTAAACTTCGCTGACAACGGTGACCTCGCCAAGATAGCCAAGGCTTTCGTGATGGAATCATCCGAACTGAGCGGCAACACACTGGCCATCGCATCAGGTACAACCGCTACACCGGCTGAAGGTAAAGTGGCTTTCGGACTGTTGCAGCCCGACGGCACGATCACTTACACGTACACCGCCAATGGAGGATTCTTCTGCAAGGCCGACGGTTCTGTAGGTTCTTACGGCGACGGTGATCCTATCTTCGTGGAGTATGATAAGGCGAAATTCTCTTTATCTTACGGTCAGTATCCAGGGAAACCTGAAGTAGGCAAGAAGTATACCGTGAAACCGGTATTGGTCTATACCAAAGACGGTAAACAATATAAAGCAGTTATAGAGTTAGTATTGCAATTTTAGTTAATCGTTAGTAGATGATTGAGGTGCGGGTCTATATGACCTGCACCTTTTCATACCTGAATCAAAATCAATCATGAAAAAAATCCTTTCTATATTTGTGGCTGTACTGTTGTGCGGTCAGATAGCGGCCCAGAAGAAGATATATATCCCCAAGGACCTGCAGTCGATGGACCTGAACAATCCGGAGAGCAAATGGAGTTATGCCCGTATGGACACGACACGCAACTTTGTGATATTCTGGGAAAAGGGATTCGGTAAGGATCTCGCCAACCCGCCACAGTTGGACGGTCACCCGATGAAGGTGAACCTGAAAAACCTCGAAGACCGACTGGAATGTTTTTATACTTATTATATCGACCGACTGCGGTTTACGAAACCGGGGTCGAACGCCGAGAAGTACCGGATGATGGTGATGCTCAACTATTCGTTGGAAGGTACTGCCTACGGAGGGGATTACGACGGAGTGATCGGTGCACTGTGGATAGCCCCCAACCGGGTACAGGACAGCACACTCAACTGTATCGCCCATGAACTGGGCCACTGTTTCCAGTCGCAGATATCATGCGACGGACAGGGCGAGGCCTGGGGAGGTAACGGTATCTTCGAAATGGCTTCGCAGTGGATGCTCTGGCAGGTGAACCCTAACTGGGTGCACGACGAACAGTATCACTTCGACGCGTTCAGAAAACTGACGCACAAGGCGTTCCTGCATCTTGACAATATCTATCATTCTCCTTATGTGCTGGAATATTGGAGCTATACCCACGGACTGCCGTTTATCGCCCAACTGTTCAGGGAGGGGAAGACAGGTGAGGATCCTGTTGCGACATACAAAAGGATGAACAATATGTCGCAAAAGGATTTCTGTGATGATATCTTCAGGGCGTATATGCGCCTGGTCAACTTCGACTATCCGAGGGTATGGAAGGAGACACGCCCTTACGCCTGCACATTCACGACCAAGATGGATGACAAGGGTGACGGATGGTATCAGGTGGCAGCGGACAACGTGCCCGAAAACTACGGATTCAATGTAATCCAGTTGACTGTGCCCCAACAGGGTACCGAGGTGAAAGTGAAATTCTGCGGAATGACCGACGGCAAAGAGAACGTAAAAGCCGGTTGGCGTTATGCCTTTGTGGCAGTGGACGGCGAAGGCAAGAGTGTATATGGGAAGGTATATGAGACAAACAAGGGGACGGCTTCTTTCCGGATGCCGAAAGATAAGGAAATCAAGAGTCTGAACCTGGTGGTGATGGGTGCACCCGACAAAGAAAAGGATGCACAGTGGCCTTATAAAATCAAATTGATTCATACAACATTGAAATGAAAAGGATCCATATCAAGATCATCTTGTTGGCGGCATTGTCAGTATGCCTCGCCGACTGTTCCGATAACGGCAGTGACGACACTCCCGTCGTCCCCAAGGATACCGTGGTAGTAACCAAGACGGACTCGTTCGCCGTATCCAAAATCAATATCACAACGGATGGCGGCAAGGCAATCACGGGGAAGGAATCGAGCGACTATGTGACCTGTTCGGTCTCCGTCACTTCGGATACGAAAGACTGGAACTATTCCGGTACGGGTAAGATACGTGGCCGAGGCAACTCTACATGGTTGTGGTATCCCAAGAAACCTTATCGTATCAAACTGGATAAGAAGGCTTCGATACTGGGACTGGGTGAGGATAAAGACTGGGTGCTGCTGGCCAATTACCGCGATCCTACCAATATGATGACCACCTTCGTACTGAATGTGGCTGCGGGCGAGGGGATGGCATATACCAACCATTCGCGCTTCGTGGAAGTGACGCTCAACGGCAACTATGTAGGTCTGTATCTTCTGACAGAACAGGTGGAGCAGGGTAAGAACCGCGTGAATATAGACGACAAGAAAGGTGTACTGCTGTCGCTTGATGCTGACGACGGACCCGAACTCAGTCCGAACAACACCGACAACTTCTGGTCGGAAGTGTACCAGATGCCAGTGTGCGTGAAGTATCCCGATGATGTGACAAGCACCGCCAAAACCACTATAAGTGCTGATTTCGCCAAACTGGAGAAGGCTATGCAACAGGCCGACTATACCACGGTAAGCGGTATGATGGACATCAAATCGTTTATCAAATATATGCTGATACAAGAACTGATATACAACGTGGAGGTAGCTGCACCCCGCAGTATCTATATGTATAAGGACAAAGGCGGAAAATGGATGATGGGACCGATGTGGGATTTCGATGCCGGGTTCGATTTCGACTGGGGTACGATGTACACGGGACACACTTATTTCACGTCATATCAGGAACTGGTGCTGGGTACCGACCCTGCCAACCATACAGGTTACGGTGTGCCCGAATTCTTTACCGATATGTTCAGAAGTAGGCAGTTTGTCACCGAATACAAGGCTGCATGGAAAGCGATGAAGGATAAGATCATGACCGACTACTGGTCGTTGACCGACAAATACATCAGTGCCGCTACGGATGCGATGGCACGCAATTACACCCGTTGGCCGATAGACAGAAAATATGATACGGAGATTACGAAAATGAAGAAATGGCTCACTAACCGTGTCGGATATCTGGATAAAGTAATTAATAATTATCCATCGGGCAGTAAATAAAAATTTTTTTGTACTTTTGCAGCGTATACAAAATACAAACTACAGATGAAGAAAACTATTCTTGTCATATATCTATTGTTGTCGGTGCTCCTGACTTATGGGGAATCGACCAATTTCCAGTTTCGCCATTACTCGGTGGAAAACGGTCTGTCGTCGAATGCAGTGAGATCGATGATACAGGACAAGAACGGTTTCATCTGGTTCGGAACCGACGAGGGACTGAACAGATATGACGGAATCACCATTAAGAAGTACCGGTACAACAACAACCTGATGGACCAGTATGTCTGTTGTCTATACGATTCGGGCGACCATATATGGGTGGGTACATACCGGGGCGTATATCTTTACGACTATGTGACGGAGTCGTTTACCCTGTTGAACGCCCGAACACGCAACCATGTCGCAATCAGGACCAACGTCAATCATATAACAAGTGACAAGGAAGGCAATATATGGGTGGCTACGATGGAACAGGGGTTGTTCAGATATTCACTGCAGAGACATCAACTGGAACAGTATGACTTCCATCAGATAAACGGCAGGGTATCGCATGTCATGATAGACAGTGACAACCAGATATGGGCCGTGACCAACTGGGGTACGCCGTCTGTGTGGAAACTCAATAAGGCGAAGAACCGTTTTATGCCCGTGGAAATGACGGGACATTCGGCAAAAGACTATATGTCACTCACCATGACCGAAGACTCCGAAGGGAATATCTGGCTCGGTACATGGGATCACGGACTGATGAAGATAGATAAGACTGGAAAAAGTGAGACGTATCTGACCTGTGGCATAGGCAGCGCATCGCATATACACTCGATCATAGAATATGCTCCGCATATCCTGTTGATAGGTTGCGACGACGGACTGATCCTGTTGAATACCATCACCAAACTCACGCAGACTTATACCGAAGAGGAAACCAACCCGTTCTCGCTGTCCAACAGATTCGTCTACCCTGTGCTCAAAGACCGTGAGGGGGGAATATGGATAGGAACATTCTATGGCGGTGTAAACTATGTGGCACCGAACGCGGGACGGTTTGAGGGATTCGGTTACTCGAAGATACACAATTCAGTGAAAGGTAACGTGATCAATAGGTTCTGCGAGGACGGAAACGGTGATATCTGGATAGCTTCTGATGACGGCGGACTCAACCGTTACTCGCCGTCTACGGGACAGTTTACCAACTATATGCCGCATAAAGGCACAAACAGTATATCATACCATAATGTGCATGCACTGTGCATGGATGGTGACCAACTGTGGATAGGTACTTATACGGGGGGAATCAATGTACTTGACATCCGTACGGGACATTTCCGACAGTATAATTTCCATGAGAGTAATCTACGTACACCCGACGGAACCAGTTGCTATGCCATCTTCAAAGACAGAAACGGCACGATATGGGCGACATCCATGGATGGAGTCAATGTGTATAACAGAAAGGCGGACAACTTTACCAGGGTTAAAAAGCTCAATTCGATGACAATTGACATCGACCAGGATGCCAGGGGAAATCTGTGGTTCTCTACCCAGGGAAACGGACTGTTCAGATACGACCCGGTACGGAAAACATGGAAACAATACGCGCACAGTAATAACAGGAACACGATACAGAACGACCAGGTGAACACTGTGACGATAGACAGCAACGGACAGATGTGGGTGGGTACGATGGGCGGATTGTGCCGTTACAACCAGCGCCGCGACTGTTTTGTAAGGATACCGCTTGACATACCTAGTCTGAATATCAACAGTATCATAGAAGATGACCATATATTCTGGTTGACCACTAACAACGGACTCGTCAGATACAGTCCGGGTGAACCGTGCCGTGTGTATACCAAAAGTGACGGACTGCGTAATGACCAGTTTATGCCGAACGCCGGACTGAAAGCTTCGGATGGACGGATATACATCGGTTCGGTGAATGGTTTCAACGCTTTCTATCCCTACCAGATTGTGACCAACCGTGTCGTGCCCAAGGTGTATATCACGGGACTGGAGATATTCAACAAGTCTGTACCTACGGGGTCGGATAAACTGCCGCAGACTCTTTATTATATCAAGGAACTGAATCTCTCGCATGACGATAATGTGTTTACGCTGCTTTACGCCTCTCTGAGCTACTGTACACCGGAAAAGAACCAGTATGCATATATGCTCGAAGGATTCGACCGCCAGTGGAACTATGTGGGTTCGCAGAACCGCGCCACGTATACCAACTTGTCACCCGGTACATACATCTTTCATGTCAAGGCGAGCAATAACGACGGGGTGTGGAGTAACAACGAAGCTACCCTGAAAATCATTATCCATCCGCCGTTCTATCTCAGTATACCGATGAAGATACTTTATTTCATCATCATCCTTTCTCTGGGCATCTATGGCATACGTTATCTGTTACGGCGCAACGAACGGCGCCATCTGGCGGAGATCAAGGCCATCAATGAGAACAAGGAAATAGAAGTGCGTAACGCGAAGATCAATTTCTTTACGATGATCGCACATGAGATACGTACCCCTGTCACCCTGATCATCGGTCCGTTGGAGAATATCATGAAGGTGCACGCCAGTATTCCTGCTCCATTGGTAGAGGATATGAACGTGATAGACCGCAACGCACACCGGTTGCTGTCGCTCGTCAACCAGTTGCTGGATTTCCGCAAGGTGGAAGAGAAGAGCATGGTGATGCATTTCTCGGTGCAGAACATCAGTAGACTGCTTCATGCGATCAGTGAAAGATTCGAACCTTCCATATCCCAGCAGGGGGCTACGTTCACAGTGGAATATCCGGATGAGCACTTTACTGCTATTGTAGACAGTGAGGCCATTACGAAGATGATCAGCAATCTGCTGACAAACGCCAGCAAATACACAAAGAATCTTGTTAAACTCAGTTGTATGATCATGCCCGACGGTGAGTCGTTCCGTATATCGGTAACGGATAACGGTGCGGGTATCAGAGAGGAAGACAAAGCCAAGATATTCCAAGCGTTCTATCAGGCTATGGATAATAAACCGGGCACCGGCATCGGACTGAGTATCGTCAAGAATGTGGTGGATCTCCATCATGGTCAACTGGAAGTGGAATCGAAACTGGGTGAGGGGTCTACGTTTATCGTCGTCCTTCCTGTGAAACAGGCGGATGTGAAGATAGATGAAATCAAAGACGACAATAAGAAAGAAATGATAACTGATGTGTCGCCGAATGTGCCCGACGGTGAAACGTTCACAAGCGGGAAGCAGACGATGCTTATTGTGGACGATAATGAAGACATGGTCAACTTTATATCCAACAATTTCAAATCAAAATACAATATCCTCACAGCAGGTGATGGTATAGAAGCTCTGGAGAAGTTGAACGGCAACGAGGTAACCTTGATCGTGAGCGACTGGATGATGCCCCGTATGAGTGGTGTGGAACTGTGCAAGGCTGTGCGCAAAGACACTAATACCAGTCATATCCCGTTTATCATGCTTACAGCCAAGACCGATGATGACTCGAAGGTGGAAGGTATGGACTGCGGAGCCGATTCGTACATAGAGAAACCGTTCTCGATGCAGTATCTCGAAGCATGTATCAAGAATATGATACAATTGCGCCGCATGCTCCGTGAGAAATTCTCGCACCAGCCACTTGAACCTATCGAACATATAGCGAACAATCCTGTGGACAACGAGTTCCTCGACAAGATGAACAAGATCATAGAGAGTAATTTCTCTAATCCCGACCTGTCGGTCAATTTCCTTGCCGATCAGTTATTCATCAGCAGGTCAAGTCTGTTTGCCAAAATCAAGATGCTGGCTGATGTGACACCCAATGAGATGATACAGATCGTGCGCCTGAAGAAAGCCGCATCACTGTTGAGTGAAGGCAAATACCAGATCAACGAAGTATGCTATATGGTAGGGTTTAACAATCCGTCTTACTTCTCAAAATGTTTTTATAAACAATTCGGCATAAGGCCGGGAGCCTTCCATTCAAAACCATATTAGTATGAATCAATAAAAAAATAAACGGGATTATTTTGTATTGTACTTTATTTTCATTATCTTTGTCGACAAATAATTGATAAATAATGAAATTTGCGATCATAGCGGCAGGTGAAGGGTCACGTTTGGCAAGTGCCGGAATAAGGATGCCTAAACCACTTGTGGAGATAAATGGTGAAAAACTTATAGATAGACTTATAAGGATTTTTTTGGCAAACGATGCATCTGAAATAGTGGTGATATGCAACGATATCACTTCGATGGTGAGTATGCATCTGGTAGAATTGCAGAGAGATGGATTGAAAGGACGTCCTGTTCCACTTCGTTTTGTAGTGAAGAGTACGCCGAGTTCCATGCATAGTTTTTATGAAATAAGTAAGTATCTGGAAGATGATACTTTCTGTCTGACTACGGTTGATACAATCTTCGATGAAGATATGTTCTCGGAGTATCTGTCACAGTTGGAACATCTTGTCCGGCAGGGTTCTTCCGACGGACTGATGGGTGTAACCAGTTATATAGATGATGAAAAACCACTCTATGTGGATACGGATACGGATATGAACATCACTGCATTCCTGGACGAGCAGCAGAACAGCACGTTTGTCTCAGGTGGAATATATGGTCTTACACCCAAGGCTATCACGACCTTGCGCGGCTGTATGGACAGAGGCGAGAGCAGAATGCGCAATTTCCAACGGGCGTTAGTGGCTGACGGACAGAGATTAAAAGCTTTTGACATGGGTAAGATTATGGATATCGACCGTGTGGAAGACATCAGAAAGGCAGAAACATTCTTACAGGGACAGTGATGGAAGTCTTAGCAATAAGGAGAGCCAGACAGTTCTCTCCCAATTCCGTAAAAAAGGATACCGCCATTCTTGACAGTGTGGCGCATCTTCTTTCCGATGAGGGTTATGATGTACGTACGATAGACGAGACCGAACTGAAAAAGGATGATCAAGCTGACATCTATCTGTCGATGGGCAGACTGCCGCAGACGATATCGGTGTTGAAAACGATAGAAGACAATGGAGCACTGGTGATAAACAGCGCATACGGGGTAGAGAAATGCGCCCGTTCACTTTTGGAAAAGACCATGAGAGACGGTGGAATACCACTACCCAGACCTATCAGTGAATACGGATACTGGATAAAACGTGGTGATGCAGCAGCCCAGTCGAAAGAAGATGTGGTATATGTAAAGGATGAACGGGAGAAGGTAAATGCCGTCAAGGCAATGCACGAACGCGGTATTAAGGATGTCGTAATCAGTGCGAATGTGAAAGGTGACCTCGTCAAATTCTATGGTGTAAGGGGTACCGGCTTCTTCAGATTCTTCTATCCCACGGATGACGGACAGTCGAAGTTTGGAGACGAAAGGTTGAACGACGCTGCCATGTATTATGATTTTGATATCAGTGCTATGCAGAATGACGCAGAACGCTTGTCGGGAATGGTCAATATAGATATTTATGGAGGTGACTGCATCGTAAGGGCAGATGGCTCCTATTGTTTTATAGACTACAATGACTGGCCTAGTTTTTCCCGTTGCCGCGAGGAAGCTGCGGAGGCTATTTTGATAAGAATAATAAGATCACTAAAAGATAAATGAAAGGAATACTACTCATTATATTGTTATTGTCTGTGTTTGCAGTCGATGTCAGTGCCCAACTGAAAGGTACTGTGGTAGATGCTGAATCAGGTGATAGCATTGCGAATGTGAGCGTTTCGTACAAAGGGAAGCACGTGGCAACTATCTGTGATAACAAAGGATCTTTTACGATAGAGAAAAATAGTGGTTGGTACCTTACATTCAGTGCCGTGGGGTATAAGACGCAGAGGGTCTTTATCTCATCCGGGACATCCGATTACATCACAGTACGGATGATACAGGATATGCACTCGTTAAGTGAAGTTGTGGTAAAGGCGTCGAAAGGGAAATATAGCAGGAAGAACAATCCTGCGGTGGAATTGATGAGACGGGTGATAGCAGCCAAGAAAAAGTCGGATTTTTCCAATCATGATTTTTACCAGTATAACAAATATCAAAAGATAACGTTGGCTGTCAATGACGTGAAACCGTCTGACCTGGACAGTGGACTTCTGAAAAAGCACAAATGGCTCGTTGATCATATTGAGGTATGTCCTTATAACAATAAACTCATTCTTCCTATCTCGGTAGACGAGACGGTCACTGAGAATATCTACCGGAAAAATCCCAAATCTGAAAAGAACATCGTGATCGGTCAGAATACCAGAGGACTGAATGACCTGATAGAGACTGGAGAGATACTGAATGTCATTCTGAAGGATGTCTTCACGGATGTGGATTTGTATGATGACCAGATTAGATTACTGAGATATCCTTTCACCAGTCCTATCGGTAAGGATGCCGTCGATTTTTACCGCTTTTATATTGAAGATACGGTAAAGGTGGACAATGATTTGTGTTATCATCTGCAGTTTATACCGAACAACCAACAGGATTTCGGCTTCCGTGGCGATATTTATATACTGGCCGATTCCACTTTGCATGTAAGGAAATGTAATCTTACGATTCCTAAGAAAAGCGATGTCAACTTTGTAGACAATATCCATATTACCCAGGAATATAAGAAACTGGATAATGGAGAATGGGGACTGTCTATTGATGATATGATGGTAGAACTGAAGATATCCAAAGGTATAAGGCAGTTTGCAGTGATCAGGACGACACGCATGGACGACTATTCTTTCGCGGCATTGCCCGACAGGATGTTCCGCGGTAAGGCGAAGGTAGTTCAAGATCCGAACTCGATGATCAAGGGAACTGATTTCTGGACGAAGTATCGTAAGGTGGATTTAACCCGCAGCGAAGGGACTATGGGCGATTTCGTCAGTAGAATAGAGCAAATCAAGGGATTCAAATATATCATCTTCGGTATCAAGGCTTTGGTGGAAAACTATGTCGAAACAGGCGACAATACCCATAACAGTAAGGTGGATATCGGACCAATCAATACAATGGTCACACGCAACTTTGTTGACGGATGGCGAACACGTGCCAGTGCCCTTACCACAGCTAAACTCAACCCCAACTGGTTCGTCTCGGGTTATTATGCCAGAGGGTGGGGAAGTCATAAGAACTATTATCAGGGCGAACTAACCTATTCGTTTAACAAAAAGAAGTATTTACCTTGGGAGTTCCCGAAACGTACACTTACCTTCGTTTCCACTTACGATGTCGCTTCTCCGTCGGATAAGTTTCTGGATACGGACAAGGATAACGTGTTTACCGCCTTCAAATGGAGTAAGGTAGATAAGATGATGTTCTACAACCGTCAACAGTTATCATTCGAATATGAGGAAGACTGGGGCTTCAAAACCACTATATCATTAAAAGCGGAAGAATTGCAGGCTTGCGGAAATATGTTTTATACTCCATTGTCAAAGATGGATTTTCAGGGGGAGAGACCTAATGATTATCTCAGGACAACTGAAGCGCGACTGGAGTTCCGTTATTGTCCGGGGGCTACTTTTATCAATACCAAACAGCGTCGTATACCGGTAAACAGAGAGGCACCTGAGTTCTCTATAGGACATACAATCGGTTTTAAGGGTGTCCTTGGAGGTAATTATGATTTTAATTATTCCGAATTCAGATTCTTCAAACGGAACTGGTTGAAGAGTTGGGGACGACTGGATGTCTATTTCAAGGGCGGAATACAATGGAACAAGGTGCCATTCCCGTTGCTGATAATGCCGGCTGCCAACCAGTCTTATTTTATCCAGAAGGAAACATTTAATCTCATTAATAATATGGAGTTCATGAATGACCGTTATCTCAGTCTCGATCTGGGCTGGAACCTGAACGGAAAAATATTCAACCGTATTCCTATTATCAAAAAACTGAAATGGCGTGAATTCGTGAGCGTGAAATGTCTCTGGGGCGGACTCAGTGATAAGAACAACCCGACTCTTGCTGCCAACGCGGGTGATCCTACACTGATGGCTTTTCCGGAAGGATGCTATGTGATGGACAGCAAACGTCCGTATTGGGAAGTCTCAGTGGGTATACATAACATATTCAAACTGATCCGTATAGAATATGTAAGGAGATTGAATTATCTCAATCTCCCTACAGCTAATAAACAAGGCATACGATTTATGGTCGTAGCCACGTTCTGATCTAATTATCTGATAAACAATAATTCCCTGTATTTAGGCAACGTCCAGAGTTCATCCTCAACGACCATTTCCAGGTTGTCGATTTCATGACGGATCAGTTCCATTTTCGGTTCTACCTTATCATGATATGCGATGGCGCGTTGGTGGATATCCTCAATCTTGTTGGCAATCTTGCGGGCGTTGACCAGTTCTTCAACCAGTTTTTCGATAGTCTCTGTGCGCTCTGCGATATCCTCGATGATTTTTAGATTACGCGCAGACAACTTATTGACTTTCTCTGTCGGGAATATGTCACGCAGACAAGCCACGTTCTTGGCCAACTGACTTTGGTAGTGGGTGGCTACAGGAATGATATGGTTCATAGACAGGTCGCCCATCACACGGGCTTCAATCTGTATGGTCTTTACGTAAGTTTCCCACTTCACTTCATTACGGGCTTCAAGTTCCTTTTTGTTCATGACCTTCATATCATCGAACATCTTGATACTGGCTGCATCCAGATAACGTTCAAAGATAACCGGACAACTGCTTTCTGTATCCAATCCGCGTTTCTTAGCTTCTGCCACCCATTCGTCAGAGTAGCCGTTGCCATCGAAACGTATCGGTTTACAGGTCTTGACATCCTCACGTAAGACATCGATAATAGCGCTGATCTTTGATTCACCTTTAAGAATAAGAGTGTCTACACGTTTTTTGAAGTTCGTAAGAGCCTCGGCGACAGCTGAGTTGAGCGCAATCATGGCTGATGCACAGTTGGCCTCGGAACCGATGGCACGGAATTCGAAACGGTTGCCGGTGAAGGCGAATGGACTGGTACGGTTACGATCGGTGTTGTCTATAATCAGTTGTGGTATCTGAGGGATATCCATTTCCATACCCTGTTTCCCTTTCAGGTTGAACAGTTCATCCTTATCTGATTTCTCGATATGATTGAGTACATCAGTAAGTTGCTTGCCGAGGAAAGATGAAATAATAGCAGGAGGAGCCTCATTGGCACCAAGACGGTGGGCATTGGTGGCACTCATGATTGAAGCCTTTAGCAGTCCGTTATGCTTATATACACCCATCAATGTCTCTACGATGAAGGTTACGAAACGCAAGTTCTCTTCAGGAGTCTTACCAGGAGCATGAAGCAGTTTACCGTTATCAGCCGACAGACTCCAGTTGTTATGCTTGCCGGAACCGTTGATACCATCAAACGGCTTTTCATGCAGAAGTACACGGAATCCATGTTTGCGGGCTACCTTTTTCATCAAAGACATCAATAGCATGTTGTGGTCAACAGCAAGATTGCACTCTTCATAGATAGGAGCCAGCTCGAACTGGTTAGGAGCTACCTCATTATGGCGCGTCTTGCAAGGGATAGCCAGTTCCAGAGCCTGTATCTCAAGGTCTTTCATGAAGGCCTGTACGCGGTCAGGTATGGTACCGAAATAATGGTCGTCCATCTGTTGGTTCTTAGCCGACTCGTGTCCCATCAGGGTACGACCGGTAAGAACAAGGTCGGGACGGGCACTGTACAGACTCTCGTCCACTAAGAAATATTCCTGTTCCCATCCCAGATTCGTCTGTACCTTCTTTACTTCCGGATAGAAGAGATGACAAACATCCGTTGCGGCTGTATCTATCGCATGCAGTGCACGTAGAAGAGGTGCTTTGTAATCAAGGGCTTCACCTGTGTATGATATGAAAATGGTAGGGATACAGAGCGTATCGTCCATAATGAATACAGGAGAAGTAGGATCCCAAGCCGAATAACCGCGGGCCTCGAAAGTATTACGGATACCGCCATTAGGGAATGAACTGGCATCAGGTTCCTGTTGAACAAGCAGTTTACCTGAGAAATTCTCTACCATGCCGCCTTTTCCATCATGTTCTACGAAAGCATCATGTTTTTCTGCCGTACCCTCTGTCAGAGGCTGGAACCAGTGTGTGTAGTGGGTCACACCGTTTTCCATAGCCCATTTTTTCATACCGGCAGCCACTGCATCTGCAATACTGCGGTCGAGACGGGCACCGTTGTCGATAACGTCAATCAGTTTGGCGTAAACATCTGATGGCAGGTATTTGTACATCTTTTGACGATTGAACACATACTTGCCAAAATACTCTGATGGTCGTTCTTCGGGTACTTCTACCTCTACAGCTTTCTTTTTGAAAGCCTCTTCTACGACCTGAAATCTTAAGTTTGCTGACATAATCAGAATCTTTTATTTGGTTATAAATTTGTATCTAAGTTTGCTTAATCTCTTTATTCCTTATCAATGAACCGTCGGGTTATGTCCCCGTATTCATCTATACGTCTGTCTCTGAGGAAAGGCCACCACCGACGAACGTTCTCACTTCGTTCCATATCTACATCCACAATTGCGTTGTCTTCTTTCTCATCAGAAGCCTCATAGCATATTTCACCCTGCGGACCGGCAACGAAGGATGTTCCCCAGAATTGAATTCCTTTTGTCTGACCGGTAGGGTCGGGCTCGTAGCCGACACGGTTGACGGATATGACAGGGAGCCCGTTGGCTATTGCATGTCCCCGTTGCACTGTCTGCCATGCCATACGTTGCCGCTGCTGTTCCTCTTTCGTATCACTGCTCTCAAAACCTATGGCAGTAGGATATATCAGCATATCGGCACCTTGCAGAGCCATGAGTCTGGCTGCTTCAGGATACCACTGGTCCCAGCATACCAATATTCCCAGGTTTCCTATGGATGTCTTGATAGGATGAAATCCCAAGTCACCGGGAGTGAAATAAAACTTTTCATAATAAGCGGGGTCGTCGGGAATATGCATCTTGCGGTATTTTCCTGCTATCGTACCATCTTTGTCGATAACAACAGCCGTGTTGTGATATAGTCCGACAGCCCGTTTTTCGAACAGGGATGTTACAATCACGACATTGTTATCGCGGGCAATCTTACCGAACCGTTCTGTAGACGGTCCCGGTATGGTTTCAGCAAGATTGAAATGATCCACATCCTCTGTTTGACAGAAATAAAGTGAATTATGCAGTTCCTGCATAACAATCAGTTGGGCACCCTGCTTAGCCAAGTCGGTGATACTTTCGGTAAGTCTGCTGATGTTGTCTGCAATATCAGCATTGTTGTGCTGTTGTATGATACCTATTTTCATATTACTATATCTTATATTAATAATATTGCATGGTGCAACAGTGTATAGATCCGTGTTGCCGGATGATGCTGCGGGAGTCTACACCAATAATCTTTCTGTCTTTGAATATCGTTCCGATGATTTTCATCGCTTTTTTGTCCTTTTCCTTTTGGGCATAAGTAGGAACGATGACAGCTCCGTTAATAATAAGGTAATTGGCATAAGTGGCAGGTAGTCTTTCCCCGTCCTCGTAAATGGCATCCGGAAGAGGAAGCGCGACCAATGTGTACTTGTTGTCTTCAGCGGTGCGGAGTTGTTGCAAGTCATGTTCCATCTTTTTCAGTCCTTCATAATGAGGATCTGTCTTGTCATCACAACTAACGTAAATCAGTGTGTCATCAGGAGCAATCCTGACGAGT
This sequence comes from uncultured Prevotella sp., assembly GCF_937863835.1. GTDB lineage: Bacteria > Bacteroidota > Bacteroidia > Bacteroidales > Bacteroidaceae > Prevotella. The sequence goes on along the minus strand of NZ_CALMHT010000062.1, from coordinate 27,621 downwards.
GTGTCTATATGTCCGTCGGTATCATCACCAATTAGGTTACCATGGTCTATCCATTGTACGCGCTTGGCACATAGATATGTTTTCAGACGTTCCTCTAACTCGTCTTTGTAAAGAGGTTGATTGCGATTGGGAGCCATCAGGCAACCGGTCGTTGTGAATACAGTCCCCTTGCCGTCGCTTTCTATGGAACCGCCTTCGAGTACAAAATCGAGATGATCTATGTATGTTCCTTTCAACATACCTGTGTGGTATAAGGCTTTGTTGATCGCATTGTCCTTAGCGGCCGGAAATTTATCACCCCAACCGTTGAATTTAAAATCCACGTAATAAGTGTCCTTATCGGAACGCAGAGAAATAAAACCGTGATCTCGTGCCCATGTGTCATCGGTTTCACATTGCAGATAATCAATGTGATTATGGTTGATATCAGGTATGGCTTGAGATATGCAGTTTTTTACGTCCTTGATATCAGGAGCGATAATAATGATTTTTTCGTAAGCCGATATTGCCCGCACCAGTTCTATATAAGTACTGGTAATCTTGTCTAAGATTGGCTGCCAATCAGTGTCTTTATGAGGCCACGTAAGTTGTATGGCTGATTGTCTTTCCCATTCAGCAAGCATTACAATGGAATCATCTGACTTAATCTCTTTGCTCATTATTATCTATCGAGACTTACATTTTGTGCTGCAAAGTTACTCTTTTTTCCCGATTATGAACAATAAATGAAACTATTTCTGTCAAATAGTCTATTTATTTATTGACAACATCCATATTCTTGATGTAAATATCCTGTTGAGGGAATGGTATTTCTATGTTGTGATCGTTGAGAGTCTTGTATACACACTCCCTTATTTCACTTTGTGCAACAACCTTCTGCTGTACACTTACCCAACAACTGATTTTAAGATTGACACTGCTGTCACCAAAGTCGCTGAAAATAACATTTATACCTCTGTTCTTGTCATAACAGTCTAATTTGGAGATAGCGTCAATCAGTATCTTTTTAACTTCGGGAATATTGCAGCCATACCCTACACCGACTGGTATCGTAGAGAGTTCATAACCATGGTTACGAGTCAGGTTTTTGTAGTTTTTGGTAAACAACTGACTGTTTTGGAATGCAATGACCGAACCGTCGACAGATTCCACCATCGTACTTGTGTAACTGATACTTGTCACCACACCCCGTGTACCGTCGCATTCTATGTAATCGCCTACATGCACACGACCTGCCATCAGGGATATGCCGTAGTATATATTTTCCAGAATATCCTTTGATGCGAAACCGATACCTGTAGAGAATCCAGCTGCGATGACCATCAGCCATTTACTGCCGATATTGAGTGTATTCAGGGCTATTAACAAATATACCATCCAGACGACCGCCTGTATTAAGTTCTTGCCCATCATTTTTCGGCTTTGGGCATCCTGACTTTTTTTCTTCTCGTAATGTAGACGTAAGAAAGCTTTGCTGATTCGGGAGATGTATGAAAACAAGAACCATACGACCGTCACCATCGAAAGTCGCAGAATACTGATGCAGATATTAGGTTCGCTTACGAAGTCGCGTTTGAATAGGCTCCAGCAGAGGTCACTGAGATTAAATACGTCTGCTGCCCAATAGATAGACAAAATGAAGGCTGCGACACTTAAGGACGGAATGACAACCTGCAGGATGAAATAATACAGCCAAGTCTTTGATACCGGTCTTTGTGTCAGTCGTTTCTTGGCAGCAAACATCCGCAACCAGTCTGTAACACATGTAATGGTCTGGATGCAGGTCAACTGCATAATCCACCATATCAGCAGTTGCACACTCATAAGTGTGTATCCCATCCACGATGCGATTACAGAACAGACGAACACCAACAGAGTTATCCAGGTATAGAAGATATCGCTGCGCGGAATGTTCTGATTATGCCGACTGATTACGTTCCACTGCCATAACATACAGATGAGTAGGATAGGAGGGAACAGCATATTCACCATATCGTTGGGAGTCAGTGTGATGCGGAATGTGATAACGATGAAGCCAATCAGAATCAGCGGACTGTATATACGGAATCCACTTTTTATCTGGTCTCCGTTCAACCGGAGCAGCAATGACATCAGTATCACGCCTAGAAGCCATGAGTATTCTACAAGCAAATTGGAAGCCATAATCAGGAAATTCTGGTTCACAGTCATCCGGATAATCCCCAATATAATGGCGAAGGTGATAACGCTTGATGCCATAATGATGCAAGGTCTTTTCGCCACGAAGTCGTCCGTCCTGAGACGTTTGGGCATCAGGTATTTGATGAATAAGATATTGAGGAATACGGATATGATGCCATAAAAGAACATGATCATGAACAGACCGAACACGAACTTGGAGTCCCACTGCGATTTCGCCTTTCCCATGGGTTGGTATTTTTCCAGAACACTCTGCTTTGTCTCATGCAGTCTACTGTTGAATTTGGCCAGAATACTGAAATAAGAGTCGTCTCCGTTAATGAAAATATTGTTCTGAATACTATTATATCGTTTGTTGGCATAGTCGTTAAGAGATTTCAATCGTCGTCCTACCATACCGTAGTACATCTCGTATTTTTTCTCTGATTCACAATTGTCCTGCATGGTGTTGCGGATGTCCGTTGCCAGAGTCAGACACACATTGCGGTCTATCTTGGCCTTATCACTTAGCATCATCAACGGCATGTCGCTCAGTACATTGATAAGACTGTCGTAACGTCCGATTTCAGTGTTCAGTTTGTCTGTGGCATTGCGAAAAGGCAATACCGTCGTAGAGAAGTTCTTATATTGTTCGGTAGCCTCATGACAAGCATAGGTAAGGTCGAAGATATAATCGGATTTCTGAGAATAAAGCATCAGACCGTTTTGATTGCTCTTCTCCATAATACTCATAATCTGATTGCGTATCTCTTCATTCTCCTTTTTTATAAACTCCATACGCTTTTCCTGTTCATAGTGATAGTTGGTCAGTTCTTCTCTTAAGATGGAAAGCGTTTGGTCTAAGTTCTTTTCTTTGAGCACAGCATTGGCAGGTGTACATAACAATGCAAGAAATGATATGATAATCAATAGTCTAGTTTTCATAACTGTGTAGATATTATTAAATTACTCGCAAATATACACGTTTTTGCTAAATATAATGAACTTTTTCGACAGAATTATTTAACTTTGCATAATTTTAAAGTTATACGATATGATATTAATCGCAGACAGTGGTTCAACCAAGACAGACTGGTGTCTTACTGACAAGGGGAAAATAAAGGCAAGGGTGTTCACCCAGGGCATCAATCCTTTTCATCAGGATTCAAAGGAAATACAAAGAATCATAACGGAAGAGTTGTTGACCGGTATTGATGGTACAAAGGTGGAAAAATTGTTCTTTTATGGAGCTGGCTGCACATCAGCCCTGATACCTGATGTAAAGAGACTGTTTGGTAAATTGTTTTCACAATCCGAGATTAATGTCGAAGGGGATTTGTTGGCTGCTGCCAGAGCCGTATGCGGACGCAGGGAAGGTATCGCCTGCATTTTAGGTACGGGTTCCAACTCTTGTTTGTATGATGGCTGTCATATCGTATCCAATACACCTCCGCTGGGATATATACTAGGTGATGAAGGCAGCGGTGCCGTATTGGGGAAACTCTTTATCAATGCCATCTTCAAAGGGATATTGTCTGCTGATATCAAGGAGCAATATTTGACTGAAACCAAACTCACGATGGATGATATCATAACAAAAGTGTATCGACAACCATTGGCAAACAGATTTTTGGCTTCAACATCCGTTTTTATCAATCGGCATCTTGACGACGAACGGCTTCGTCGACTCGTTGTCGATAATTTTCGTACATTCTTCAGACACAATATTAATCAGTACAACCGCCACGACCTGAAAATTGGTGCCATAGGTAGTATAGCCTACTATTTTAAAGACCTATTAATGGAAGCCGCGAAATCAGAGAACTACGAAATTATTACAATAATGCAAAGTCCGATGGATGGATTAATACAATTTCATCTGTAGAAATATATAAATCGTAAAAAATGCAGTAATACTCAAATAAAATGCAAATATCATTTTACTCTTTGGGATTAATTTACTACCTTTGCACCCGCTAAAGCGAAACAATATAATATATTATAATACATATATGGATTATTTCATTTTGTTAATCACCGTTTTAATAACGGCAATCTTCTTGGTAGTAGCGGCTTACGTGATAGCTAAGCTTATCGGTCCGCGTTCCTACAATAAGGTGAAAGGCGAACCGTTCGAGTGTGGTATTCCTACACGTGGTTCTTCTTGGCTACCTGTTCACATAGGTTACTACCTCTTTGCAATCCTCTTCCTGATGTTCGATGTTGAGACAGTATTCCTGTATCCATGGGCAGTGGTAGTAAAGGATTTTGGACCGATGGCTCTCGTTAGCATCGGTTTCTTCTTGTTAGTACTGGTATTTGGCCTCGCTTATGCATGGCGGAAAGGAGCTCTCGAATGGAAGTAAGAAAACCGAGAATCAAGAGTATTCCTTATGCAGACTTCAAAGACAATGAGAGTCTGGAGAAAATAGCAGACGAATTGCATGAAGGCGGCGTAAATGTTATTACAGGTTCTCTTGACCAAATGATCAACTGGGGCCGTTCCAACTCTCTTTGGTCTCTTACCTTTGCCACAAGTTGTTGTGGTATCGAGTTTATGGCAGTCGGTTGCGCCCGTTACGATTTTGCTCGTTTCGGATTCGAGGTAACCCGTAACTCTCCACGTCAGGCAGACCTTATCATGTGTGCAGGTACTATAACCAATAAGATGGCGCCGGTATTCAAACGTCTTTACGATGAGATGGCAGAGCCAAAGTATGTAATTGCAGTCGGCGGATGTGCTATATCCGGAGGACCTTTCAAGTCAAGTTATCACGTAGTACGCGGTATCAACGAGATTGTACCTGTAGATGTATACATTCCGGGATGTCCTCCACGTCCGGAAGCCATCCTTTACGGTATGATGCAGTTGCAGCGAAAGGTTAAGGTCGAGAAATTCTTTGGCGGAGCCAATCACAAGGAGAAAAAGCCAATCATTGTAACAGATGAAGATCTTAAAAACAATAATGTTAAATAACCGGGGAAGCTATGAAATTAGAAAATAAAGTATTCGAATTGAAAGATTTTGCCTCAGAAATGGCAAAACTGAAGACCGAAAAACATTTCGACTTCCTTGTGACAATAGTAGGTGAAGATTTTGGAGAAGAAGGACTGGGATGTATTTACATTCTCGAAAACACGGAATCTCACGAACGTATCAGTGTTAAGATGATCGCCGGTGGCGATCGTGACAACGCTTATATACCTACAGTATCTAAAATTTGGAAAAGTGCTGATTTCCTGGAGCGTGAGGTTTACGACTTCTTGGGAATACGTTTCCTCGGACATCCCGATATGCGCCGCCTCTATCTTAGAAGTGACTTCCAGGGATATCCACTTCGTAAGGATTACGATATGAGTGCCGAGAACAATAAGTATACGCTCGAGTCTGATCCGGAACCTGATTACACGAATGAGTGGAATCTCGATGAAGATGGACACCTTGTCGCTACTCAGCATAAACTGTTTACCGATGATGATTATGTGATCAATATCGGTCCTCAGCATCCGGCTACACACGGAGTCCTTCGTCTTCAGACAGTGCTCGAAGGTGAGACTGTCCGTAAGATATATCCACATTGCGGATATATCCACAGAGGCGTGGAGAAAATGTGTGAAGATTATACCTATCCACAGACATTGGCCTTGACCGACCGTCTTGATTACCTCAGTGCGATGATGAACCGTCATGCTTTGGTATCCGTAGTGGAAGAGGCGATGGGTGTTGAATTATCAGACCGTATCAAGTACATCCGTACGATTATGGATGAACTGCAGCGTATCGATTCACACCTTTTGTTCTATAGTTGCTGTGCACAGGACCTTGGAGCCCTCACGGCGTTTATCTACGGTATGCGCGACCGTGAGGAAGTGCTCAACGTGATGGAAGAGACAACAGGTGGACGTCTGATACAAAACTATTATAGAATAGGTGGATGTCAGGAAGATATTGATGTCAACTTTGTAAGTAACGTCAAGAAACTCTGCAAATATCTTAAACCGATGTTCAAAGAGTATGATGATATCTTCACAGGTAACATCATTACCAATAACCGTTTCGTGGGAGTAGGTAAACTGTCTACCGCCGATGCTATCTCTTATGGTTGCACAGGAGGTACGGGACGTGCTTCAGGTTGGCATAATGATGTACGTAAGAATCATGCTTACGATATGTATGATAAGATAGACTGGCAAGAGGTCACATATAATCATGGTGATTGCTTCGACCGCTATATGGTACGTCTTGGTGAATTGCGTCAGAGTGTACATATCCTTGAACAACTTATCGACAATATTCCGGAAGGAGAATTCTATATCAAACAGAAACCGATCATCAAGGTGCCTGAAGGACAGTGGTATACAAGCTGTGAGGGAAGCCGTGGTGAGATAGGAGTATACCTCGACAGTCGTGGTGATAAGAAACCATACCGTCTTAAGTTCCGTCCAATGGGTCTTCCATTAGTATCAGCGATGGATGAGATACTGCGTGGCGAGAAGATAGCCGACCTTATTTCGGTAGGTGCAACCCTCGACTACGTTATTCCTGATATAGATAGATAATCATAAAAACAATTTTATAAAATGTTTGACTTTAGTATAGTAACAACATGGTTTGACAGTCTGCTCCGCGTCACATTAGGACTCGGCAGCTTCTGGTCAATCCTTATTGAGTGCGTTATCGTAGGTCTGCTTATACTTACAGCATACGCCCTTCTGGCTATCGCACTTATATTTATGGAACGTAAAGTCTGCGCTTATTTTCAGTGCCGTCTGGGTCCTATGCGAGTAGGTCCTTGGGGTATCTTCCAGGTTTTTGCCGATGTAGTGAAGATGCTTATCAAGGAAATTTTCCCTGTAGACAAGGCAGATAAGTTGCTTTACGTTATCGCACCGTTCCTCGTTCTTATCGGTTCAGTAGGCGCTTTTGCCTTCATGCCATGGAACAAAGGTGCATCTATTCTTGATTTTAATGTCGGTATCTTCCTGGTAACGGCCATTTCCAGTCTGGGAGTCGTCGGCATCTTCCTTGCAGGATGGGGTTCTAACAACAAGTTCTCTGTCATTTCAGCATTGAGAGGTGCCGTGATGATGATATCTTACGAAATGTCACTGGGTCTCTGTCTGATAACGGCCGTTATCTTTACAGGTACGATGCAGTTTTCCGGTATCATAGAATCCCAAAGTGACGCATGGTTGATTTTCAAGGGACATATCCCAGCCATCATCGCATTCCTGGTATTCCTTGTAGCCGGTAACGCAGAAGCCAACCGTGGCCCGTTCGACTTGGCTGAGGCTGAGAGTGAACTTACGGCAGGATACCACACGGAATATTCCGGTATGGGATTCGGCTTCTTCTATCTGGCAGAATACCTCAATATGTTTATTGTAGCAGGTATCGGAGCTACCGTATTCCTTGGCGGTTGGATGCCGTTGCATATAGCCGGACTTGACGGATTCAATCAGGTGATGGATTACATTCCAGGTATCGTATGGTTCCTCGCAAAGACATTCTTCCTTGTTTGGGTACTACTGTGGATCAAGTGGACTTATCCACGTCTACGTATCGACCAGATACTGAAACTGGAGTGGAAATACCTGATGCCGTTGTGTTTGTTCAACTTGGTATTGATGACAATCGTAGTAGCCTTAGGCTGGCACTTTTAAAATTGAGAATTAGAAAATGGAAAATAATAAATCATATTTCGGAGGGTTCATAGCAGCCGTAAAGACACTGCTTACTGGCTTGAAGGTTACTTTGCGTGAGTATTTCACAAAGAAAGTAACAGAGCAGTATCCCGAAAACCGCAAGACTGAGCATATTGCAGAGCGTCACCGTGGAACATTGATCATGCCGCATGATGCCGAAGGCAATAACAAGTGCGTAGCTTGTAAACTGTGCGAGATGGCTTGTCCTAACGGTACTATCACTGTCGTTCAAGAGATGGTGGAGACAGCCGACGGCAAGAAAAAACGAATATTGAAGGATTATGTTTACGACCTGGGTGACTGTATGTTCTGTCAACTATGTGTCAACGCATGTCCTCACGATGCCATCAAATTTGTAAACGATTTCGAGAACTCGGTTTTCGATCGTACAAAATTGGTTGAGCACCTTAATATATATAAACCTTATGTAGAAGAAGCACCTAAGGCAACTGAAGCTCCCAAGGCTGAAGCCGCTGCAGAAGTTTCCAAAACAGAAAAAGAGGAGGATAAATAATGGCAAACATGGTAATGTTTATAATACTCGCCGTAGTGATTCTCGGATCAGCCGTGATGTGCGTTACGACGAAGCGAATAATGAGAGCAGCCACATTCCTGTTGTTTGTTCTCTTTGGAGTAGCAGGTCTATATTTCCTGCTCGACTATACGTTCCTGGGCGCAGCTCAGATTTCTATTTACGCAGGAGGTATCACGATGATATATATCTTCGCTATCCAACTGGTAAGTAAGAACACTCTTCAGGGAATGATAGAGCGTTTCAAGGGAACTAAAATGATTGGTGGAGTACTTGTCACATTAGTTACTTTGGCTACTGTATTAGTAGTATTGCTCAAGAATCAGTTTATATATCTAGCCACACAGCAAGCCGATGTTGAAGTGAGCATGAACACGATAGGACATGCCTTGATGGGTTCGGGCAAGTACCAGTACGTACTTCCGTTCGAGTTTATCTCAGTATTCCTGTTGGCCTGCATTATAGGTGGTATAGTAATTTCAAGAAAGGAGAAATAAGTATGGTACCAGTAGAATGTTATTTTGTGCTATCAGCACTTCTTTTTGCAATCGGCGTATTCGGATTCGTTACACGCCGCAATCTGATTGCTATGCTTATCTCTATAGAGTTAGTACTCAATTCAGTGGATATCAACTTTGCAGCTTTCAATCGTCTGCTTTTCCCAGCCCAGTTTGAAGGATTCTTCTTCACACTGTTCAGTATTGGTGTCAGTGCAGCCGAGACAGCCGTAGCTGTAGCAATAATTATTAATGTTTACCGTCATTTCCACAGCGATCAGGTGAACAGTATTGAAAACATGAAATATTAAAAAGACTTATGGATTACAGTTATGTATTTTTGATACTCCTTCTGCCTGCTCTTTCTTTCGTATTGTTAGGATTGGCCGGTATGAAGATGTCGCATAAAGTTGCGGGATTGATAGGTACTGTTGTTCTAGGTACAATATTCTGTCTGTCTTACTATACTGCTTTCGAGTATTTCCTCGGCCAGGGCAGAGGTGCTGACGGATTGTTTCCTACAATAACACCTTTTAATTTTACATGGTTGAAGTTTAATGAACTGCTGACATTTAATATAGGATTCCGACTCACACCTATCTCTGTGATGATGTTGGTCGTTATCACCACCGTCAGTTTCATGGTTCATATCTATTCGTTCGGATATATGCACGGCGAAAAAGGTTTCCAGCGCTATTACGCTTTCCTGAGCCTTTTCACCATGTCAATGCTCGGACTTGTAGTCGCAACCAACATTTTCCAGATGTACCTGTTCTGGGAGTTGGTGGGTGTTTCTTCTTATTTGCTCATCGGATTCTATTATCCAAAGCATGCCGCAGTAGCTGCCAGTAAGAAAGCGTTTATCGTAACGCGTTTTGCTGATATGTTCTTCCTGATCGGTATCCTGATTTATAGTTTCTATGTGGGGACATTCAATTTCGACCTTACAGCCATGCCGGAGTTGGCAGGCAAAGTGGCCGGAGCCGCACAGTTGATGCCGCTCGCCTTGTTCCTGATGTTCATCGGAGGTGCCGGTAAGAGTGCGATGTTCCCGTTACATATATGGTTGCCTGACGCTATGGAGGGTCCAACACCTGTATCTGCATTGATTCATGCCGCCACCATGGTTGTAGCCGGTGTCTATCTTGTAGCCAGTATGTTCCCGCTCTTCGTGCAGTATGCCCCGGCGCAGTTGCACTGGATTGCCTATATCGCAGCGTTTACCGCTTTCTATGCAGCAGCAGTAGCTTGTTGCCAGAGTGATATCAAACGTGTACTTGCTTTCTCTACCATATCACAGATCGGTTTTATGTTGGTAGCCCTTGGCGTTTCCATGCCAGATGCAGCCACGGGAGCCGTAGCCCATACGGTAGAATATGCAGACGAGAATGGTCTCGGTTATATGGCAGGAATGTTCCACCTCTTTACTCATGCAATGTTTAAGGGTTGTCTGTTCCTCTGTGCCGGTTGTATCATTGAAGCTGTGGGCAGCAACGAGAAAGCCTTTATGGGTAATCTTCATAAATATATGCCCATCACACATATCGCATTCCTGATCTGTTGTCTTGCCATATCGGGTATATTCCCGTTGAGCGGATTCTTCTCAAAGGATGAAATTCTGGTAGCATGTTACAACTTCCATCCGGCAATGGGTATGATCATGAGCGGCATCGCATGTATGACAGCATTCTATATGTTCCGTCTCTATTATGTTATTTTTTGGGGACAGGGATATTACGAAACACATATCAACGAAGGTGCCAAGAAACCTCACGAGGCTCCTGCATGCATGACATTCCCGTTGATATTTCTCTCATTGATAACAGTACTTTGCGGATGGATACCATTCGGACATTTTGTATCAGCCAATGGATTGAGTTTTGATACCCATGTCAATTGGACCGTAGCGATCACTTCTACCATATTGGCACTCATCGCTATCGCTGTTGCCACATTCATGTACAGTGGAAAGACAACACCGGTGGCAGATTATCTTGCAAAGAAGTTCCCACGTCTGCACGAGGCTGCATATCGCCGTTTCTACATGGACGAAATCTGGATGTTCGTTACACATAAGATCATCTTCCGTTGCGTAAGTACACCTATTGCATGGTTCGACCGTCACGTCGTAGACGGCGCGATGAACTTCATGGCATGGAGTACAAATGCCGCAGGCGATTCCATTCGCAGTTGGCAGAGTGGTGATGTACGTCAGTATGCAGTATGGTTCCTCACAGGAACTGTCGCTTTGACATTATTGTTGTTAGGTATATGTTTATAAAGAATTAGATAAAAATGAGTATATTAAGTCTATTCGTATTAATCCCCGCGTTGATGTTGCTCGGCCTGTGGCTGTCACGCAACCTTTATCAGGTACGCGGTGTGATGGTAACAGGAGCGTCACTGTTGTTGGCACTTTCTGTCTATCTTACTATTGATTTCATACAGCAGCGTCATGGCGGCAATACCGATCCTATGTTATACACATATAGTGTAGCATGGTTTAAACCACTGAATATCTGTTATTCGGTAGGTATCGACGGTATATCGGTAGTCATGCTGTTATTGTCCAGTATTATCGTATTCACAGGAACGTTCGCTTCTTGGCAGTTGAAACCGCTGACTAAGGAATACTTCCTATGGTTCACACTTCTTTCGTCAGGAGTATATGGTTTCTTTATCTCTACCGACATGTTCACGATGTTCATGTTCTATGAGGTAGCCCTGATACCTATGTACCTCCTTATCGGAGTATGGGGAAGCGGTCCTAAGGAGTATGCAGCTATGAAACTGACTCTGATGCTGATGGGAGGTTCCGCTCTGTTGATTATCGGTATTCTGGGAGTCTACTATTTCAGTGGAGCCACCACGATGAATGTCGTGGAGATAGCCAATATGCACAATATCCCTGTTCACATTCAGAAGATATTCTTCCCGTTTGTATTTGTCGGTTTCGGTGTACTGGGTGCACTCTTCCCATTCCATACATGGTCACCAGACGGTCATGCTTCAGCCCCTACAGCTGTATCCATGCTCCATGCCGGTGTACTGATGAAGTTGGGAGGTTACGGATGTTTCCGTATCGCCATGTACTTGATGCCTGAGGCTGCACACCAACTGGCATGGATATTCATTATCCTGACCACCATCTCTGTTGTTTATGGAGCTCTTTCGGCATGTGTACAGACCGACCTCAAGTATATCAACGCCTATTCATCTGTAAGTCACTGCGGACTCGTTCTGTTCGCCTTGCTCATGATGACACAGACATCGTGTACGGGAGCTATTCTTCAGATGCTTTCACACGGACTGATGACAGCCCTCTTCTTCGCCCTCATCGGTATGATATACGGACGTACCCACACACGTGATGTACGCAAGTTGGGCGGACTGATGAAGATTATGCCGTTCCTTGGTGTAGGTTATGTGATAGCCGGTCTTGCCAACCTCGGACTTCCTGGTTTCTCAGGATTCGTAGCTGAGATGACCATCTTTGTAGGTTCATTCTCTAATACAGATGTATTCCACCGCACAGCTACGATTATAGCTTGTACGAGTATCGTCATCACCGCAGTCTATATTCTGCGTGTTATCGGTAAGATCTTGTATCAGAAGGTTGCCGACCCTGCTTATGAGAAACTGACAGATGCCACATGGGACGAGCGCGTTGCTGTATGCTGCCTGATATTCTGCGTAGCAGGTTTAGGTATAGCACCTTTATGGGCAAGCAGTGTCATCAGTGACACCTTAGGTCCTATCCTCGGTCATATCAATGGCGTGATGGCAGGAATCTAATGAGAATTAAAAATTGAAGATTGAAAATTGAAATATTAAAAAATGGATTACAGTCAATTTTTAAAAATGATACCGGAAGCAACATTGATGCTTATCCTTGTGATAACATTCATAGCCGACTTCTGTTCCAACGGTAAAGAACGTAAGTGGTTCAATCCGTTGATGTGCGTACTGATGCTTGCGCAGATTCTAATCAACATCCTGCCACAGGATCAGGTAGATGCCTTCGGTGGAATGTATCGTACCAGTTCTGCAGTAGGTGTCATCAAGACCATCCTCGCATTGGGAACCCTTATCGTACTCATTCAGAGTCGTCAGTGGTTGTCGCGCGAAGATACAAAGAAACGTGAAGGTGAATTCTATATGCTGGTAGTATCTACCCTTCTGGGTATGAATATAATGGTCAGTTCAGGACATTTCCTGATGTTCTTCCTCGGACTCGAGATGGCATCAGTGCCAATGGCATGTCTGGTGGCTCTCGACAAGTTTAAGAAATGTTCTGCCGAGGCAGCAGCCAAATTCATTCTTACAGCCGTATTCTCAAGTGGTGTGATGCTCTATGGTATATCATTCATATATGGTAGTGTAGGAACTCTCTATTTCGATGATGTGGCAGCAGCCCTGTTCAATTCGCACAATCTTGCTATGAATATCATGGGATTGGTGTTCTTCTTCAGTGGTCTGGGTTTCAAGATAAGTCTTGTACCGTTCCATTTCTGGACAGCCGACACCTATCAGGGTGCACCTACAGCCGTAACCGGATATCTTAGCGTTGTTTCAAAAGGAGCAGCCGCTTTCGCCTTGGCTACTATCCTCATGAAGGTATTCACCGCTATGTCTACAGAGTGGCAGTATATGCTCGATGTCATCATCGTGCTGAGTATCACCGTAGCCAACTTGTTTGCCATCCGTCAGAGTAATCTCAAGAGATTCATGGCTTTCAGTTCTATCAGTCAGGCCGGATATATCATGCTGGCAGTCATAGGCAACAGTGCCATGGGTATTACAGCCCTGTCTTATTACGTACTGGTATACGTGGCAGCCAATTTGGCCGTCTTCGGTATCATCAGTGTCGTAGAACAGAACAATGATGGCAAGACCGACATAGACGATTACAACGGACTCTATCAGACCAATCCGAAGTTGTCATTCCTGATGACTTTGTCATTGTTCTCATTGGGAGGTATACCACCGTTTGCTGGTATGTTCAGTAAGTTCTTCGTCTTCATGGCAGCCCTTGAGGTAAAGAGTTTCTGGGTATACTTTGTCGTATTCATCGCCTTGGTCAACACCGTAGTGAGCTTATACTACTATCTTTTGATAGTAAAAGCGATGTATATCAATAAGAGTGAAGCACCGCTGCCGGCATTCAAGAGTGATTTCAATACGAAGTTGGCTCTCTTCATCTGCACGGCAGGTGTGGTCGCTTTCGGCGTATGCAGTTTCATTTACGATTGGATAGCAGTAGCAGCATAAGGTCAGCAGAAAATAATCGATTTATATCATAGGGCGGACCCGGCATCATACCGGGTCCGCTTTTTTTATCAAAATAGGAAATTGAGCATACCTCTGGTATTAGTGCTCTTCTGTTCCATCTCCGCATGCATACGTTTGGCAGCCATTTTGAAGAAGAAAGAAACGAGATATTCGTCTGTCCCTTCTGTTCTTATCATGCGCAAAGCATTGATATATTCGGCTCTGTCGGCAATATCTATTATTAAGAGAGGATGACCGGCACGAAGTAGGATAAAATTAGACATAAGCCGTCCTGTTCTGCCATTTCCGTCTCTGAACGGATGCAGATATTCATAAAAGCCATGAAATCTGGCAGCGACAACCATCGGATGAATTCCCTTCATAACTGCATTCTCGGTCGACTCCAGCAATGACGGTATTTTTGCAATTAATTCATGATGGTCTCCGAATAGGGTATCACCTGCTGCCATATCCGTATCGGTATATTCACCGGGAATAGCCCCAGGGGCTTTGTACGATAATGTATGAAGTGTAGTGAGTCTGTTGATCTGTTTTAATAATAACTCATCAAAAGGATGAGACAAGTTGCCCATTACATATTCGTAAGCGCTGAAATGATCAAGTATTTCGAATGCTTCCAAGAGAGATTTGCCTATCGGAATCATACCGAGCCCCTTTTCTTTCAGTTCCCTTGTGTCGTCAACCGAAAACGAGTTGCCTTCGATAGCACAGGAGTGAGTGGAAAAGAGAATCTCATTATATTTCCCATATTCCTCTTTCCCCATTGGTACAACTATTTTCTGCTGATAGTCATGACGCAATGCTTCGTATTCTTTAATCTCTTGTTCGAACATACTTTTTGTTTGCAAATATACTTTTATTTAATCGACTAACAAAATAATCCTTCCAATAATTGAATTTTTTGAATGCAAGCACGGTTGGTCTTTTTCTTCTGTCAGCGGTACAGCTTATACGAACCACCGTCGCTTGAACAGTACTTCTTTAATAATTCTTGTATGAATGCGGCATTGGCCCGAACATTTTCCTCGTTACCGTCATATCCGTTGATGAGTACGAACAGGTGTCGGGTTCCTATCCCTATCTTTGTCCGTTCATTGTCGCTTGTCGGTGTACCCACACCACCTTTGGCATCACGGTAGACGGGCAGACCTTCGATATTGATCATTCCGCGACCTATACCTTCGTACGGTTCATCTTTTTCCCCTATGCCAAGCGTGAGTGTGTCGCCGACAAATTTATCCGCGTCGAATCCTCCGATACTGTAACCATAAGCAATACTTGCCAGATTGATCATGTCCACAAGCGTGTCTATCTGGTAGAGCGACTTTCCCTGAAGTACTCGTCTGATCAGCGCTTCCGATGCAGGGCGGTAACGCGAAGGATCTTTGCCGCATGCCCTGTAGACGCGTCGGGTGGCAGCTATTCCTGAGATATCTTTCAGACTCTCTGTAGTTAGTTCTGTCTTATACTTATCGCCCAAGGCATGAATATCCTGCCATAGACCTTCATTGTAGGTACTGTTGACCACTTTTGCTTCTAATGCCGCGCCCACGAATTCGGGACAGACCGTCTCTATTTCTTTGGATACAATTACTTCCATATTCGATAACTTTTATATAGCAGCATTTTACTATGCTGTTTGATATGACTATGCAAAGATACGAAGCTGTAGGCATTAAGTATGCATTATTCCTTTTTTTATGACCGGAATCCGAATTTTTGTCGTTTTTTTCTTGTTTTTTTAATATTTTAATCCATTTCATCATGGTAATTTTGCAATCGAAATATAAATAGTTCTTCTAAAATTAAATTTAATTGTTATTAGTTTACGAGGTAATGAGATTGTTGAGGGGTAATAATAAAAGTAGATAATGAATAACTAATTATTAATAACTAAATGAAAAGAAACATGAGAAACAGTATTTTCAACTATTCATTAGGAGGAAAAAAACTTCTGATGATTTTCGTTTCTGCAATTGCTCTTACAGGATTACCGCAGATTACCTTTGCGGCTGCCAACAAAGTGGTTGCTCTGCAACAGTCTAATACCGTAAAGGGACAGGTGAAAGATTCACACGGCGATCCTATTATAGGCGCTACTGTCATGGTGAAAGGGTCTACCAACGGAACTGTTACCGATATTGACGGTAATTTCACATTAAACAATGTATCACATGGTACATTGGTTATTTCGTATGTTGGATTTGCTTCTAAGGAGGTGTCATACCAAAGCGGCGAGAGTATGTCGGTCACAATGAAAGAAGACTATAAGGCACTCGATGAAGTGGTGGTGGTAGGTTATGGTACACAGAAGAAAGCCAACCTGACCGGTTCTGTAGCTTCCGTGAAATTTGACGATGTAGCCAATATACCGGTTGCCAATACATCCACCATGCTGCAAGGTCGTCTGCCAGGTGTCGTATTGCAGACCAATGGAGCGCAGGCAGGTCACGACGATCCTGAAATCCGTGTCCGTGGTGTCGGTACACTGGGGGATGCCTCGAAGAACAATCCGATGGTTCTTATCGACGGTGTGGAGAGCAGTATCAGTCAGATGTCTGAACTGGCCGCCGAGGATATCGAGAGCGTTTCTGTACTGAAAGATGCGGCTTCGGCAGCTATCTACGGTGTACGTGCTGCCAACGGTGTCATCCTGGTCACTACCAAACGTGGCGGTGAACAGAAACCGACAATTACCTATTCGGGCAATATAGCCATACAGAAGGCTACCATACTGCCGGATTATGTCAATTCGTACGACTGGGCTCTGATGTATAATGAGTGCCAACCAGGAAAGGCTTATACATCAGATATGCTTCAGAAACTGAAAGATGGTTCCGATCCCGATCATTTCGCCAACACCAACTGGGCAAAAGAAATGTTCCGCACGGCTGTGATGCACCAGCATCACCTTTCTGTGTCGGGTGGCAGCAAAACTACACATTATATGATTTCTGCACAGTATATGGATCAAGACGGTATCATGAAGAATACGGCCAACCGTAGATTCAATTTCCGTTCTAATGTCGACGCCCAACTGGGTATCGTCAAGGTGGGACTGAACCTGTCGGGAAGCAGACAGACAATTTATGAACCGGTAAACAGTGTGACGGGAGAAGGACTGATGCGTACACTGACATGGTTTACGCGACCTACAGTCCCGGTACAGTTCTCTAACGGATATTATGCTTACACTGATGGTAATTCAGCCATATCGCAGTCGGTGTTCAAAAATCCGATTTACAACCTGTATTATGGTCATAAGGACAACAACCATTACCGTTTTGACGGGCAGATTTTCGCAGAAGTGAATCTGTATAAAGGACTCAAGTTCCGTTCAAGTCTTTCATATAAGTATTATAACAATGCCGTATCCACATACAGTCCACGTACTGAAGCCCGTTATGATGCCGAAGGTAACGAGATAGCTCCGGCCGGAACACAGAACACATTAGTAGACTATAACTATTTGGAAACAAGCTATATCAATGAGAACATATTGACATATAACAACAAGTTCGGTGACCATACAATCGGTATTTTACTGGGTCATTCCATACAAAAGAACAGATGGGACTCAAACACGAGCAGTCGTCAGGGATTCCCTACCGATAATATTTATGAGTTGGACGGTGGTACTCAGAATGATGCCGTATCGGGTTCGGCAGAAGAGACAAAGTTGCAGTCGTTCTTCGGCAGACTGAATTACAACTATGCCGACCGTTATCTGTTCGAGTTCAATGTCCGTCGCGACGGTTCTTCACGTCTTCCCAGCAATAACCGTTATGCCACATTCCCTTCTCTGTCGGGAGCATGGATTATGACAAATGAAAAGTTTATGCAAGGTATCGATTGGCTTACAAATCTGAAACTGCGTGCCAGTTGGGGTAAACTGGGTAACCAGGAGATAGGCAATTATGCCTATACAGAGACCTTGTCGGCACAGGGCAGTTACTATTTCGGTGACACCAAGTATATCGGAATGAAAACATCCAAGATAGCCAATGAAAACATCAAGTGGGAAACGACCACGATCACTGATTTAGGTCTTGACGCATCATTCCTGAAAGGACGCGTCAGTGTTGTATTCGACTATTATAACAAAGTAACATCAGACATTCTGCTGCAGTTGCCTATGCCAAGCATATTCCTTGGTTCATTGTCTGCACCATATCAGAACAGCGGTAAAGTTCGTAACCGTGGTTGGGAACTGGCTGTCAATTATTTCGATCAGAGCGGCTACTGGAAGTGGCAGGCCAGTGCTTCATTGGCAGGCGTTCAGAATAAGATTATCGAAATGAACGGACAGGAAAGCATATCCAACAATACCATCAACCGTGAAGGTGAAGCCATCGGTTCCTATTACGGACTGAGAGCCATCGGACTGTATCGTACAGAGGCCGATCTGCAACGTACCAATTCTACAGGTGTCGTAATCAAGCAGAACGGACAGGCACCCGTATTGGGCGACATCATGTATGACGATGTGAACGGTGACGGAAATATAACCGATGCAGACCGTGTGATAATCGGTAATCCATTCCCGAAACTTCAGTATTCGTTTACTTTAGGTGCTTCATGGAAACAAATAGATGTAACCACATTCTGGCAGGGTGTGTCAGGTCTCGACAGATTCAACTGGGATGAAACCACCATATCCAACGGTGGAAATAAGACAACCAGATGGCTCGACCGCTATTCATCAGACAATGTGAATGCGTCAATGCCACGCATGGGTGGAGAAATCAACAACCGTTATTCTTCATTCTGGCTCACCAAGGGCGACTATCTCCGTTTGAAGAGTATCGAAATCGGCTACACCTTCAAGGGACAGCCATGGATGTCGAAGATCGGTCTGCAGAGTCTGCGCCTGTACTTGTCGGGCAGCAATCTGCTGACATTCACATCGCTCGACGACTATGATCCTGAGAAATTGAGCAGTGATATGCGCAATGATGTTCACCCTAACGTGAAAGCTTATTCATTTGGACTTAATGTTAAATTCTAAAAACTACCAGATTATGAAATCACTGAATAAATATATAGGAATAGCACTGATGGCAGGAGCACTCACCGTAACGACTTCCTGCTCGGACAGTTTTCTACAAGAAGACTCTCTAACCGAATCGTCTTCTACAACATTCTGGAAAACATCTAACGATGCGATGATGGCGCTTACTGCCTGTTATGACGGTTTGCAGAGTACACAACTGTATGACGGCGGTCCATGGAATCTTGGACCTCTCAATATGGACTGCATCAGCGATAACGGTGGACACTTCAACTGGAGCGGTTGGATGGAAGGTTACGATATAGCCAATGGAACACAGAGTCCCAGTTCTTGGGCGGTAGGTTCTTACTGGTCGGCATGTTATGAAGTCATCAAACGCTGCAACTCGTTGATAGCAAATATAGACCGTGTCGATATCAAAGATTCAGAGAAAGCACAGTATAAAGCAGAGGCTCTGACATTGCGTGCATTGATGTACACCAATCTGACAATGACTTATAATGATGTGCCTTATCTCACCGAACCTCTGACACTGGAGAATGCGGAATGTGCCAGTACCAAGCGCAGTGAGATTGTGACATCGGAGATGCAGAACCTGAAAAACTGTGCCGATAATCTGCCTGTTACATCCGACTTGGGACGTATCACCAAGGGCGCATGTCTGTCTATCCTTGGTAGAATGGCACTCTATAATGAAAAGTGGGACGATGCCATCTCAGCATACCAACAGGTGGAAAAACTTGGCTATTCTCTGGCTAGCGACTATGGTAAACTGTTTACCACGGCCGGACAGACATCATCTGAAATTATATTCTCTGTAAGATTTGAAGGACCGGGTCTGAAAGAAGGATGTCAGTTTAATGCTCATTGGAACACTCCTTTTGAAGCCATGAACGGAACGATGAATCTGGCAGATGACTATTACTGTACAGACGGCAAGAAAGTGGCTGATACCAATTATGGTGTGATAACAAACGGTAAACTGGATGTGACTCAACCGAATGCCGACCATTGGAAAAACCGTGACCCGCGTATGTATGCGACACTCTTCGTCCCGGGAATGAAATGGAACGGAAAAGGTGGTTCAGGGGCATGGTATGGCGGTGCGGCAGCTTCGCTCTCTACTGTATATGTGATGAAATATTTCGACCCGACGGATACGGGCAACTCATGGGATAACGGACAGGATTTCTATGTGGTACGTTATGCAGAGGTGCTGTTGTCTTTGGCTGAGGCTATGGTTCAGAAAGGCGGATACGACGAGAGTACGGTATTGGCATTGGTTGACCAGGTGCGTACCCGTGCAGGGATGCCTAAAGTGGAAGAGGTAGAAGGCACAGGACTGACACAGACGGCCCTTCTTGATATCATCAAGCACGAACGCCGTGTGGAACTGGCTTTCGAAGGTTTGCGCCTCTTTGATATCTATCGTTGGAAAGATCTTCCTAACGCTGTAGCCCGTGTAGAGAACGAGCGTACTACGTACAATCTGGCATACGAGAAACGTATATACAACGGCGACCGCGATTATGTTTGGCCTATTCCTACAAGTGAACTGGACAGTAATTCGAAGTTGGAGCAGAATGCACTTTGGAAGTAGAATGTATAATGAATAAAATGATTGGAATTATCATGAGAAAGTTCATGCTGGTAACAACGGTTAGTCTGCTGGTGGCATGTGGCGGGTCTAGTAGTGCGATGGACGAAAGTGATGTCGTAAAACCCGGCACACCCACGGCGACTACCGCTACCACTTACTATATTGATGCTTCTGGAGGTAGCGACAGCAATGTCGGTACCTCACAGAATGCCGCATGGAAAACGCTTTCGCCGACAACTTCGATGAAAATGAAGGCTGGCGACCAACTTCTTTTGAAGTGTGGCGGTACCTATCAAGGGGTGTTGGAATTGAAAGTCGCCGGTACAGCTACGGCACCCGTCGTCGTAGGCAGTTACGGTTCAGGAAATCTACCTGTCATTCAAGGTAACGATGCATCCAAGTATGCTGTGCGTATACTCAACTCTGATTATCTCACATTCCAGAACATTGAGATTGTCAATACGGGTAAAGACCGATTGGCCGGACGTACCGGATTGAAAATAGAATGCCGCGACTATGGCGTATCCCGAAACATCAAGATAAACGGTGTGACGGTACGTGACGTCAACGGTTCTCTCGTGAAAGAAAAGGGAGGCGGTTGTGGAATACTCATCGAGAACGGCGGAACATCCGTCGGTTCAAGGTTCGACAGTCTGCAAATAGTCAACTGTCACATTCTGAGATGCTCGCGGAATGCCATGATATGGAACAGTGAATATTACGACAGACGCAAGTGGTTGGCAAGTACCAACGAAATAATCAGAGGCAACTTGATAGAACAAGTGCCGGGCGACGGTATTGTACCGATAGGTTGCGACAATACTCTCATCGAATACAATGTGATGCGCGACTGCCCTGAAACGCTTCCTTCTACTGAGGCTGCTGCTGGTTTCTGGCCATGGAGCTGCGATAATACGACGATTCAGTTTAACGAAGTGAGCGGACATAAAGCGCCATGGGACGGAGAAGGATACGACTGCGACTACAACTGTAGGAATACGGTGATACAATACAATTACAGTCATGACAACTATGGCGGTATGGTACTCGTCTGTGATGACGGGGGTGAGCGCAACTACAGTATCGGCAATCAGAACAGTATCGTGCGATATAATATCAGTATAGGCGATGCGCAACGTCCCAATATTACACGTACGGGAGGTATGTTCTCACCGAATATCCATATCAGCGGGAAAGTGACCAACACATTGATCGAACATAATATCATTCATTCGAACGTGAAGACGGCAGCAGACGCTGACCGTACGATGATCACATCCGACTCGTGGGGCGGATATGCCGACTACACCACCATACGTAATAACGTATTCTATACGGCAGAAACGAGCAAGTTTAATATGAACAATTCCACCCACAACACATTCCTGCACAACTGGTATGTCGGTACCTACAGCAGTATACCCGAAGATGCTGAAAAACAGACGGCAAGTTCCATCTATCAGAGCGAGATACTCGACAAGGGAACCACAGGGTTTGCAGGACTGGAAAGTATGATGAACAAACGACAGTTGTACGGCATAGAATGTTATTCGGTGGATAAGAATGCCATAGAAGCTTTTTTTCAGAGATTAGGACAATAATCTCACATAAAATGCCTATATTTGCATTATTAACCTCATCGTGATGACAAACAGACTGATATTACGCATCCTTATATTCTGTGTCTTTCTGACATTTACACCGGAAATCAAAGCCCAGCGTTATTTCAGAAACTTCACCAGTAACATGGGTTTATGCGATAATACCATTACGGCAATCAGTCAGGACAATAATGGATTCATCTGGCTCGGAACATTCAACGGACTATGCCGCTTCGACGGTTTGCTGTTTACCACTTTCCGTCATAGCCAGGGCGACCACGGTACGTTGTCAAGCAACATAATACGTGATATACAGCCCGACGCCCATGGTCTATGGATAGCGACCGAGGCGGGACTGGACTTCCATTCGTTTGCTGACGGTATTTTTCATCATTGCCGTACAACCAAAAAAATATTCGATTTCCGATTCAACCGTATGGTAAGAACCGGAAATCGTTTGTATGCTGTTGATAACGGACAGAATATATATGCTTATCGAGGCAATTATTTATTTGAACAACTTCATATCTTCGATAGTAAAATACGTGACCTTACACCTTGTGCCCATGGCATGCTGGCAGCAGTAGGCGAGGACGGCATATACTTATTAAGCAATGATCTGAGAAGGACCATCGACCATCTGCCATACAAGATAAGGACATCAGCACTGACCCGGATATTCTATAGTAAGACATCCGGACTGATATATGTAGCCAACGGGATCGGTCATCCCAGTATGGTATTCAGTATCAACGGGAACCGTATACGTAAGACGGGGGCTTACGTGCCCAACAGTCTTATGAGTGTTGCCGACTACCGCGACAGGACGACATTCGGTATCGATGGTGGCGGTATCATATTGGAGGACAGGGACGGACAACGACAATGTTACAAGCCCGAAAACAGTAATATATCAGGTGATGCCGTCTACTCGCTGTTTACCGATAAATCCGGTGATCTCTGGGTGGGAAGTTACAGAGACGGACTGAATTTGATGTCGGAGAGTTTCCAGTGGTTCACGTTGGCCAGCAAAAACAATAAAAAATTAAGTTATGACATCGTAACGGCAGTAGTGACGACACCCGATAACCTCTATCTGGGACTTGATGGGGGAGGGCTAGAGGTGATAGACAAAAAGACCTGTAAATCGCATACATATACAACAGGAAACAGTAATTTGCCTGCCAACAATATCGTATCTATGTTCAGAGACGGAGACAAACTATGGATGGGGGTGTACAGCAAAGGACTGGTCTGTTTCTCACTGTCTACGCATCAGTTTACTACATATCCGATGCCGAACGCCGACTTTGATGCCAATAATGTATGGACAATCACAGACGACGGACATGGATATATCTGGATAGGCGGTCCGATGATATTTGTATTCAACAAACACACGCATAAAATAAAATACATAGCCACACTGGAACGTGCCGACTGTACGGCGATGACTGTCAAAGATGACTATATATGGATAGCGACACGATATAACGGTATCTTCAAGATCAACAGTAGGACACAACGGATAACAAGACATTATACGTCGAAATCAAAGACCACCCCGTTGCCAAATGACACAATCAAATATGTATTTATGGACTCGCACGACCGGTTGTGGTTCTCTACAGAATACAACGGTCTGTTCGCCATGAACGAACACGAATGTAAATGGCACCATTATGGAGCAGACGAAGGACTGACCGCTCAGAACGTTTATTCGATGATGGAGGACAGGCGACGCTATATATGGATGGGGAGTAACAAGGGACTGTTCAGGTTTGACCCGAAGACTCATGCTTTTATACGTTTTGATGTAGATGAAAACTTGTTTGAATATACTTACAACGGTTGCGCCTACGACGGAACAACGATGTATTTCGGTAATACTAAGGGATTGGTGTCGTTCGACCCCGAATCGGTAAAACCGCGACAGATACATAACATGGTGAGCTTCAATTCGCTGGAACTGATCAACAGCAATCATGAAGTGTTCAACCTGTATCATACAAACGAAGAAAAAATCACATTGGCGTATAATCAGAACTTCTTTACAATCAGATTCTCCGTTCCTGAACTTGTGTCGCCCAACCGCGTACATTTCTCCTGTTATCTGAAAGGATTGGAGACCAAATGGCGTGAACTGATAGACGCCAGAGAGGTATCGTATACCAATATTTCGTACGGTACTTACGAATTCTATGTAAGATGTACAGACCTGAACGGAAGATGGGGCAAACCATCTATACTGCATATTGTTATCACACCACCCTGGTATGCCACATGGTGGGCAAAACTGTTGTGGGTGCTGATTCTGTTGACTATCGCCTATCTCTCTGCACGAGTTTATCTTCACAATCTGGAGATGAAACATCAGGTGAAAATAAAGGAAATAGAAAAACGCTCCATGGAACAACTCAATGAGGCAAAGATCAATTTCTATACAAATATCACTCACGAGTTGCGCACCCCTATGTTCCTTATCACGGCTCCGCTGGAAGAAATGTTGGCTTCGACACTCCGTCCCCTCCAGGTTCCGTATTCGTATGTACAACGTATGTACCGCAATGCGATCAGAATCAACAGACTGATCAACAGAATCCTTGATATCCGTAAGATGGAATCGTCAACAATGGAACTGAATATACAACATCTCAATATTGTGGAACTGTGTCGGCGACTGTCTATTGATTATTTGGCATTGTGCAATCAGAAAGAGATCACATTCCGGTTGATTTCGCCCAAGCATACTGTTGATATGGATATAGATGTGGAGAAGGTGGAACTGATACTGTCCAATCTCATTTCCAATGCATACAAGTATACAGACAAAGGCGGAACGGTAAAATTGATTGTGGAAGATAAAGATAAAACGGTGGAACTGAAGGTGCAGGACAATGGAATAGGGATAAGCAATAAGGAACTGGACAAAATATTCCGTCAGTTTTATAGGGTGAAAGACACAACGGAGGTGGAAGGTAGCGGCATCGGACTGTCGTTTGTGAAAAGTCTTGTGCAATCGCATGGCGGAGAAATCAATGTGGTAAGCAAAATAGGCAAGGGGTCGGAATTTACTGTATCGTTGCCAAAAATCCAACAGAAAAAAGAGGTTAAAAAGTTCGAATCCGTTGTGATAGAACAAGAACAGAAAGATACTGAAAACATATTACCTGTATCAGAAAATCTACAGTCGCCTGCCGCTACGAAAACGATATTGATCATTGACGATGAAGAAGAGACACGGGAGATATTGGAGAGATATCTGTCGCGAACATACTTGATTATTCAGGCATCAGATGGAGAAATAGGGTTGAAGATAGCAGAGGAGCAATCGCCTGATTTGATCATCTGTGATGTAATGATGCCCAATATAGATGGGTTCGCTTTCCTGTCGTTTCTGAAAGAAAACAAGAAGATGGCAAATATCCCAGTCATCATGCTCACAGGCAAGACGATGGATGAGGATAAAATATCCGCATACAAATATGGTGCCGACGATTACATCATCAAGCCGGTGTCTCTGAAATATCTTCAGGCAAGAATAGAAAACTTGCTCGCCAAGAACCCTGTGCTGACTGTGAATGATCAACAGAAGCGTTATACCAAGGAAGAGCAGACCTTTATTCTCAATTGTAAATCAATCATAGACGACAATATCAACAACGGTATGCTTAATGTATCATTTATGGCTGAACAGATGCAGATGGGGTATTCTTCATTTTATAAAAAAATAAAGA
This sequence comes from uncultured Prevotella sp., assembly GCF_937863835.1. GTDB lineage: Bacteria > Bacteroidota > Bacteroidia > Bacteroidales > Bacteroidaceae > Prevotella. Next base: position 1,488 of record NZ_CALMHT010000062.1, on the reverse strand, counting down.
GTATAACAGGATTGTCTGTTATGGAATTTATCAATGATTATCGCATTTTCAAAGCTGTACAGTTGTTTAAGGACGGTGAAACCAATGTTACCAATGTAGCAGAAAAATGCGGGTTCAATGATGCCAGCAGTTTTAGGGCTGCTTTTAAAAACAAGATGGGTATGTCTCCTAAACAATATGTGCAGCGATTGTAATGAGAAAAATGTATTTAGTCCTTATGAATCGTTTCCATAGAATGTAAAGATACTTTTCTATTTTGATATTTTTGAAAGTATGCTATTTCCTCCCAGAAATTTTTTGTTGCTTTATACCTCCACCCTCCACCCGAAGAGGCTTATTTCTTCGTATTATTCTGACTGATATGTATTTGTGAATATTAAGATTGTTGCAAAACCTCCACCTATCCTCCACCATCCTCCACCTTTGAATCTTTCGAAATTATACAACTGATTTCTTGTTTATATTGATCCATATAACCTATTATATAATAATATTTGATGATTATTGATAAGTAAAATAGTTGACGAAATGAATTTAGTATATTTTCACTTTACAAACACTTACGAATATTCACATTTGTTAATACAGCTTTCTGCTTTCTGCATGTTAAAATAAATCGGAAATCATGCCTTTGAAATTGCGCGTCGTGCGAGAAAAATTGCGCGTCGCCAAAAAAAATTATCCTTGTGCGCAATTTTTCTTGCACGACGTGGAAATGGCAGATACCAACATAACCTTCTGTTATCGCTGGCCATATCTTGAAAACTACCGCTTTTGAGTTGCATTTTCACCGCTTTTGGAGAAGATTTAGGCCTAAAAATGATTCAATACTAGTGGGGTTGCTCTTCATCCCCACCGCTTTCGCTGCATTTTTAGGCCTAAAAGTTGTACGAATCCATCGATTTGAGTATCTGAACAAGCTGATTCGCACGACATGACCACTGATTTGTGTGGCGTTTGTGCATGGCTTTGTTACGCTTGCAACCGTTGTTGCCGATCATTAACCTATTAGTTGTCAACGGTTTATGAAGTCCCATGACGTTGTGGCGTTTATTTTTTTTTTTCTTTTCCGAGCAAGGATTCTCAACCCCAAGGCCTCAAATTGAGGACTGTCGTGTCAAGTATAATTTCACCTTGATTTTTCCATCGATTAGTTATTGATAGTGCAAAGATACGCATTATTCCCCACTTTCTGCTATATATCTGCTTTTTCTTTCGCGTCTACTGAATATACAATATAACACTGCCGCCCGCAAAGGAAATGGTTTCCTTGCGGGCGGCAGTGTCTAAAGGTGCTTTATTCTATTTTCCACTCGTCGATGCCGCGCTTCTCTGATGAGAAGTTTACACCGATGCGATACAACCTGCGGGGGTCCATGGCGAAAGGTTTGGCGTACCCCTTGTCCTCTATCTGTCGGAGTGCCTCTTCAGGCGTGCCGTCGAGTTTGAACTCAAAGATATAGATGTAGTCTTTTGTCTCCACCGTCA
>NZ_CALMHT010000061.1 GCF_937863835.1 uncultured Prevotella sp. | reverse complement strand
GCAGCCGTAGCCACCACCTTCGTCCATCCCTCCATGCTCGAAAAGATAAAAGAGTAACAGATTTGCGATCTTTCCATAGTTCCCAGAAGATACATTTGCACCAAATCGAGATTATCGAACGGTACAATTATACACCAAATCGAGATTATTACCAAATAAAAAGGCAAAAATAATCAGTTCTTCCTTCATTTGGCGTAAATCTAACCTTCAATTTGGCGCGATTCTAACCTTCAATTTGGCGTGATTTCAACCTTCAATTTGGCGAATTATAATAGTATAACTCGCCAAACATATAAGATTTTATATACATTTGGCGAATTATCCTTCGTAAGAGGTACCGGATTTTTTTGCCCCACTGTGCGAGAAAAATTGCGCACCGCCAAAAAAAATTATCCTTGAAGAATAAAAAATTTCCCTTCAAGGCAAATTTTCTCGCACGACGGGCGAATTATTTAATATTATTTTCTATCTTTGCAACCATAATATAAACCATAAACGAACCATCAATTAACCGAAAAAATAATATCATAACATGATGCAAATAGTTATTAGTACCGATAACAAATACATTATGCCCACAGGAGTGATGATGAAATCACTGAGCCTGAATAATGAGGATACAATGATTTGTTTTCATATATTGGTAGACGATACAGTCACCGATAAAGACAGAGACTCCCTAAGGAGAGTACTTATCATGAATGAGAACCATACCATCCAGTTCCATGAAATCGGCGAATATGTTTTTGATGATTTCCCCCGTCTGGGTGAGGTCAAAGACTACATCACCAAGGCCACGTATTATCGACTTTTCATCACCCGGATATTATCAGACGATATAGACAAAGTACTTTATCTGGACGGCGACATCATCGTCCATCAGCCTCTCGATAACTTATGGAATATTGACATTACGGGATATGCCATAGGGTCCGTCACCGACGCCGCCGAAAAGATACAAGATTATGACAGGCTGGGCTATGCACCAGAATACGGATACTTCAATGCCGGAGTCATGCTTATCAACCTCAAGTATTGGCGTGATCAGGATATGTTGTCAGAATTTATAGACATCATCAAGCACCACAGCGACAGGATACGCCTTCACGATCAGGATGTGCTGAATATCGTCTTCCATAAGCACAAGAAGACGTTGCCCGTGAAATACAATCTCCAGGACAGATTCCTTTACAAGGAAGAATATCTCCAGGTAGATCGGGCCAGATACCATCGTGAAATAGAAGAGGCGATCAGCAATCCCGTCATTGTCCATTACACGGATTCGTACAAGCCATGGCATAAGAACGCCAAGAACCCTTATATCTTTCTGTTTCTGAACCGCTTGGCTATGACCGAGTGGGCGGACTATAAGCGTAAGAACAAATATACCCACAACAGATACACCTATATGGTAGGTTCGCTTCTTCGCCGATTATCTGTTTTACCCAAATTAAGACGTGAAACCGTATACAGAGATTTTAATTAAAAAAATCTCGCCCGTTTTTCATTTTTTTAATTTATTATTAGTATCTTTGCATACATATTATGCACCTTGACCATATTCCGAACCTGGACAGG
>NZ_CALMHT010000060.1 GCF_937863835.1 uncultured Prevotella sp. | reverse complement strand
TCTATACGGAAACCGCGAAGTTTCACCTGATTGTCTATACGGCCCAGGTATTCCAGTTCGCCCTCTTCATTCCAGCGGACTAGGTCGCCTGTGTGGTACACCATCTTTCCTGGTATGAACGGGCAGGGCATGAATGCCTTCTCTGTCAGGTCTTCACGCTTCCAGTAGCCGCAGGCCATCTGAATGCCCATCAGGCACAATTCACCTGCTACGCCCTGAGGTAGCAGATTGCCATATCTATCCACGACAAAGGCCGACTGGTTATACAACGGTTTTCCGATTGGGATGTTCTTGTACTGACGGCCATGCACCAATTCATAGTATGTCGCATCCACTGTGAATTCCGTAGGACCGTAGGTATTGATGACACGTACCTTGCTGTCAGGATTCGTTGTCATCTTCTCACCACCTACTACCAAGTAATCCACTGGAAGGTCATAGTTCTGAAGCAGCATCTGTCCCAGCTGCGTTGTATAGCAACCTCCCGTGATGCCGTTGTCACAGATAAACTTATAAAGTAAATCCAAATCCTTACGAGCCTCGGATGGTACTAGATACAATCTTCCGCCAACTGTCAGAACAGGATACAGGTCTTCGATGGATGCATCGAATGAAAGCGAACTGTGACAACAGATCCGGCTCTCGTCAGAAAGATGCCATTCACTTGCAATGAACTGTACAAAGTTGGCCTTTGCACGATGCGGTATCATCACACCCTTCGGCTTGCCTGTGGAACCGGACGTATAGATCATATATGCCAGGCCATCAGGAGTGGAGAGATTCACGGCAGGTACTGCACCTGACACCTTCTCTGACACAAAATCGTCTATAAATAGCACATTGCCTATATGAAGGCCATTCTCACCGGCTGTCTTGGACGAAAGTATTTCGTGGGTTGTGATTAGGACCTTGCTCTCGCTGTCGTCCAGCATATATTGTAAACGGTCGGTCGGATATTCTTCGTCCATCGGGACGTATGCAGCACCACACTTCTCTATACCTAGGACTGACACCAGAAATTCTGTCTGTGCACCGAGCATGACACTCACAAATGCATTCTTCTCCACGCCCAGTGACAACAAATGCCCAGCCAACCTGTCTGACAGACTGTTCAGTTCACCATAAGTCAGACTCTTCCGTCCGTCTACCACGGCTATCGAATCCCCACGGACGGCTGACTGACCTACAAACATGTCTACAAAAGTCTTATGTTCATCATATTTATGGATTTCACCACTGGACAAGGACAATAGATTTTCCTGCATCTCTTCTTCCACCAGCGGAACTGCATTGACAGATACAATTTCGGCGGACCTCTCTGACACCGTCTTCAGCATTGATGCCAGACTTTCCATGTCGCTACGAGAATATAAGGATGTGTCATATTCCAGCACCAATCCATAAGTATTCGCATCCTTGGGATAGAATGTGATGTCAAGTGGTAGCTTGACGGTATCCAAGGAAAGATCCAATGATTCATAGACCGAGTTTTGGGTACCGCTCTCGAAAATTCCACCCTGATAAACACACATAATCTCCGGATGGACCTGATGGCGTTCCACCATCTTCGTGAACGGATAGAAGTCTCTGCCCTGCGTCTGCTGGAACTGCTCCTGGATGGATTTTGCCATATCTGCTACAGTAAGTTCGCCTGACTGGCTGAAGGACAGCTTGCTCACTACCGGCAGGGTCTTGACGAACATACCGAAGGCATTCGACAGGCGACTGTCCGTACGGCCGTTGTTGATGGAGGTTATCATGATGTCCTCCTCACGCGTCACACGATGGAGCACCTGCATCAGGGCGGTCATGAAGTAACTGTTCTCAGTCAGACCGTTCTCGCGACAGAACTTCCTGATTGATGCACCCGATATCTCCACTTTCAGCAGAGAAGACTCCGCATTCTGGTCCACTTGCTGGGATTGTGGATAAGATATCGATGTCGTATCTTTCAGCATATTGTCAAAGTAGGCCTCGGCCTGAACATATTGCTCACTCTGCATCTGCTGCTGTTCGTCAAGGGAATGCTCGTATGAACTGTAGCGCTCTGTCTCCAGTTCTTCTCCACGATAGGCTCTCTCAAAATCAGCCATGAATATGGCGGATGATAGACCGTCGAATATCGTATGGTGGATATCCATGAACAGATAGACGGATGAAGGACTGCGGTATAACTCCAGACGATACAGTCGGTCTT
>NZ_CALMHT010000059.1 GCF_937863835.1 uncultured Prevotella sp. | reverse complement strand
AATACCGAACAGTAACGGAAAAAACAGTATGGAAACAAAAATAGTTCAATTTGGAGGAAACGACACCTACGAAGTTTCTTCCACTGAAAATTGTCGCGTTGTCAATGTCTCAATGAAAGTAAATGGAAAGCTATTGGCTTCTTTCAAATATAACTATAGATATCGTTCGATTCGAGATTGCGATGGCGGTCTGAACCGGACGAGATTAAATATCCAAAAAGACATAGAATATGATATAAGCAGAGGACTGAATGTTATCAGTGGCTTAGACCTTCAATGCCTCACCCTGTGTCCTGAAAACATGCAGAAAGTAAATGAACGAACCAATATGCTGCACTATATCAAAGATTTCGGAACGGTGTACATTGGTCGGAGTATCATCGATCCTAACCAGAAAGAACCAATCACAAATGCTGCACTTGATGCTGTTTCATGCTATTACGGGCAAAATCTGGATCTTCGAAAATCAAAACATATCATCATTGTATTGGAATATCCTGTTAGCATGTTTGGAGAAGGACTTATGGAAGAAAAACGACTATCATCCTTATTCCCGAACGCTTCGTCTGACCTGATTATCATCAGTAGAGATATACCTGATAACGAAACTGCCCATGCCGCTATCATAGTTTCCGGAGAGGAAGAAGAACTGAGAATCGAGCGCCAAACTCCAATGTATCCTCAGTATCGAATACCAATAAAGGGTATGACAAAAGATGAATACTTGCGAATCCTCGTAACAGAAGGGGCTAAAAAACGATATGGAGATACCATCCCGGAAAATGTCAGACAACGGATAAATCATGAATTAGACATGATAAGATGGTACAATGCATCTGACTATTTTCTATTATGGTACGACCTGTTAACCGAAGCGAGGAAAGACCTTGGTGCCATGACAGGACCGGGAAGAAGTTCTGCCGCAGGAAGTATTGTCAACTATTGTTTAGGCATTACGAACATTGATCCGTTGGAATACGGTTTACTCTTTGAGCGATTTCTAAATCTTAATCGGAAAAGATCTTTGCCATCCATAGATATTGACATCGATTTCGATGAAGAAAGCAGAGAAAAAGTCATGGCATGGGCGGAGAAAAAGTACGCAGACCGCTGCGCTCGCATCAGCACCTATCATTACAATAAAGATGGAGCCGTAGATAAAGTTGGTATACATGTCTGCGGGGCCGTGCTTTGCAATAAACCTATAAGTGATATTGTGCCATTACGTAAAGTAGTGGATCATCATGGTCATGAGGTCGATTGCACTATCTATGGGGGAGAGAATGTGGAGGACATCGGATTAATAAAACTTGACTTCCTCAGTCTGAACGAATTGTCTCTGCAAAAAGCTGTCATTGCTAAAATTAAAGAAGAGAAGCATATCATCATTGATATGGATAAAATCCCCACAGACGATGCATTGACTATGGCTCTCTTCCAAGAAGGTAAAACCACAAAAATCAATCAGTTTGACGGTCGGAGTATGAGAAAGTTTCTGCGACAGATGAACCCGACTACATTTAAAGACCTGATTCTGATAAATGCGGTGCTGCGCCCTGGGATTATTGACTCTATACCAAAACTGATTGAGAGGAAAAACAGACCTAAATTGACTGATGATATCCTACCCTGCTTGTCATCTATACTTGATGAGACATACGGGATGGTAGTTTATCAGGAACAAGTGATGTTGATATCACAAAAGATTGCCGGTTTTTCACCTAAACAGAGTGACCGGTTACGTAAAGCCATCTGTAAGCAAAAGACTAAAGATCTCATACTGTTGAAGTCTAAATTTATCAAAGGCGGTATCGCTAAAGGGTATTCCCGCGATACAATGATAAGATTGTGGAAGAAAATAAATGATGAAGGTATCTATGCTTTTTGTAAGAGTCATGTTGCATGTTATACCTATATTGCCTATTCATCAGCATACCTATATGTACATTTCCCGGCGATTTTTAATAAGATATACAGAGATTATTATCAATATAAATGAAAATTTACAGAACCTATGCTTCTATTCTGCACAGGTGGTATCATATCTTTGCCTCGGAACTTATTCCCGGAGGTGCCGATGCCCGTTAGTCGGAGGCGAACAATAAACATTTGAAATATTATGCCGACAATGATCAATCGCGGGAAGGAACTTCTACGCATTTCACCGAAAGACAACAAGAGAATCGAGTTTTCTACAAATCAGGGACACACATGGGTGGTACGATTTTCCGGTTCCAGTTACATTGGAGAGTTTAGCGACCTGATGGACAACGGAAAAGAAATCCTTGGAACGACAAGCAAGGGATTGTTTTTCTCCACAAACGACGGACACACATGGATACTTCGTAAACGATAAATGATGAGCCGCTCATAAACCAACGGAGAATGCCATCGTTGATGTTGACAGAATGTTGAACATCAGTGATGGCATCATCTCCATCGGGGAAGGAGAGATGTTAAAATCAACTCAAAAAGTAAAATAATTGACGTTCTGTATTTATATTACATTGGATTTATGTATATTTGTAAAAATAAATGGAAGAAGATATGGCCGCAAACATTCTCGGACGCTATGTCTGGCTGATAGACACAATCAGAAGAAACGGGCGATTGACCTTTGAAGAGATCAACAGTCTGTGGAAAAGAAGTGGGCTCAGTTATGGTGAAGGTGATGACATACCCCTGCGCACTTTTCATAATCATCGTAAAGCTATCGTTGACATCTTTAACGTGTACATCGAGTGCGATGTCAAGGATGGATACCGCTATTATATTGACGACCCTGAGCAACTGGAAAACGACGGTTTGCGTTCATGGCTTATTGATAGTTATAGTGTACTGAATCAGGTGAAAGCCGATAAGAAATTGGAAGGACGAATCCTTTTCGAGGATATACCTTCGGGGCATCTATGGCTGACGCTCATTACCCAAGCCATGCGTGAAGGAGCGGTGCTCCATATCACTCACCAAGGTTACGGGAAGCCCAATGAGAACAGTTTTGATATTGAGCCTTACTACCTGAAGATAATTCAGCGTCGCTGGTATGTCCTGGCCCGTAGTCCGTACTATTCCGACCGTAATAAAAAGAAAAACGAAGAAGATGGGGGCAACAGACCGGTAGATGTCTATTTCCTATATGCCCTTGACCGAGTACATAATGTTGAAATAACAGACCAGACGTTTAAGATGAAGAAGGACTTCGATATTGACAAATACTTCGAAGGCTGCTACGGCATCATTACAAACAAGGAAATTCCTATTGAGCGGATTGTGCTAAAATCATGGCATCCTCATTGTGACTATTTAGAAAGTTTACCGCTTCACAAATCACAGCATGTTATCGCCCGCGACGATGAATCTATCACTTTTGAACTCCATGTTCGTCCCACTTTCGACTTCTACCAAACCTTACTCGCTCAAACTGACATGACCGAAGTCTTGGAACCGGAGAGCGTAAGGAAGGAGATGAAACGATTTACCGAGAATATGTTGAACCACTATAATAAGGATTGACATGAACGACATCAACTTTATAGCTATAGACTTCGAGACCGCGACTGGTAAGCGAGCTTCCATTTGTGAAGCTGGTATCAGTGTGGTTAGAAACGGTAAGATTAAAGAAACGAAGTCATGGCTTGTTCGTCCTGAAGACAATCGATATAGCTACTGGAATATTCAGATTCACGGCATTCATCCAGAGGATACTGTCAATGCACCAGAATTCCCCGAAGTATGGACTGAGATTTGCAAGTATCTAAAAGATTGCCCTGTGCTGGTGGCTCACAATGCCGCCTTTGATATGGGATGTATCCGTCATTCCTTGGAGCTTTACGACCTACCGACACCTGATGTGGACTATTATTGTTCACTCCGTGCAGCCCGTCATATCTATGACTTTGGTTGTAATACCCTCGATTATCTCTGTGACGAGTTCGAGATTCCTTATGGAACACATCATCGGGCAGGTGATGATGCAGAAATGTGTGCCCGACTATTTCTCAGAGAAATCGAGGATGCAGGATGGGTGGATTTAAGTGAAATGGATTATTGTAACGGTAAACTATAGAAAAAGAACAATTATGAAATATTATTTGTGCATTGTAGGCTATTTCCAAGAAGGCGGCGAGGAATCCATTATCCAGGATTGTCTTAAACGCAACATATATGAGTATCATTCAAATACTAGGCAAAAAGGAGCCGGAAATCAGATTAAAGAAGGCGACAATTTGTTACTAGTGTTCAGAAAAGACATTGTAGCATACGGCACTGCCGCCCAGCAGATGGGCACAGTGCAAGGATACGAAAAGAACTGGATAGCCTGCCCAATAGACGGCAAATGGAAAAGAATTGAGCCAGTCATTTCCCTCCCATACGGAATATATTGGCACACGTTGCAGGGAACAAAACAATCAGTAGTTAAAGAAATAGATGCAGTATGGGCAAATGAACTTATCCTACAGGCGTTGATGAGTAACCCTTCCAATCCATTGCCGACAGACAACACTATCCTTATGCATTTACCAAGCATTGCCGTCTTCCTGAAAAAAGATTTTTTGATGATTCCAGCCGTTCAGAGAGGAAAAGTATGGAATGCCGCTAGGGTAGAAACCTTATGGGATTCATTGATGAGAGGAATTCCTATTGGATCTTTGAGTATAAGATCAGTTGTCGATGCGAATACAGGAGAAAAACATTGGGATTTATTGGATGGCCAGCAAAGGGCCAATGCCATATCTTTGGCATATCAAGATTTTCCGCCAAAGTCTAATGAAGACTATCTTCTCTGGTTGGATGTCGGAGCCGACAAAGATAACAAAGGAGAAAATCATTATTACTTTAAGGTGACAACCCCTTCCCATCCCTGGGGTTACAATATTTCATCTGATGAAAAAGCGAATGTAACACTTTCAGCCCAGGACAAAGTTAGGGCGATGGAAGCTATAAAAGGCTATGAATGGTCAAACAAGGACAAGAAAAATTCCAAGCCATATCCTAAAGAGCTATGGCCTTTCAAAGCTGATTGTCCAGTACCCTTTTCAGTCCTCCGTTTATTCTGCGAGGAAGGACACTACGAGATTGAAACCTTCAAAAAGTTTGTTATAGACCGCTATTCAAAAGAGAACTGGTGCCGTCATTTCTTAGACAACAACTTGATAGAAGTTGTCAATCCCATTTTGTGGAAAGATATCGTATCAGGCGTCAATTCATTGAATGACATTAAGATTGCTGCCCAAAACGTTGGTAATTTAAGAGATGAAGATATAGGTCTGTATTTCAAGAGAATGAATAAGGCCGGAATAGAGCCTAATGATGAGGAAATCCGATATTCCCTTCTGAAGGCGAAACTACCGAGCCTAAAATCTCTGGATAAGGTTGCCATCGGCAGAATGGGACCAGCTAGGTTGGCCAATGTTGCCATGCTCACTTACAAAGTAATAAAAGGAGGAGAGTGGACTTCAACAATTAATAATAAAGACATAGCAAATTTCGCCAAAGATGGTGACTTCGTCCTTTTTGTCGAAAAAAACGAAACCAAAAGTGACTTTGAAAAGCTCCTATATACGGTGGAAGAATGGCTTTTGTATAATGAGCAGGAGAATCCCATAGGTATTCCTGCATACTTATATTCTAGACTGATAAGGAATAATCCTTCCCTATATAGATTACTCCTTTTGATCGCTCATCAATACAGCTCAAATGTTGACAAGAAATCCATAATAGCAATGGTTACACTATTCTATATGTATGGATCTGGGGACAACTCTAAAGAAGGTTATGAAATTCTAAGCAGGGATAACCAACTGGAAAGCAATATTAAGTACTGGCTATACAAAAGCGTAAAGGATGGAGTGTTGTTAATACCTCCCACATATGAAATTTATAACAATATTACGAAGGCCGCTTCTAAACAAGATAAGATAGCATTAAACAGAGCATGGGATTATAATAGTCCATACGGAAAATCCGTTAACAAAACATGGTATTGGACAGATAATAGTTCCCGCTTCCTCCTTCTTTATTCTCTTAGAAAATACATAAATGAAAATTTCTATGGTTATGACCCTGCAGATGCCGCATGGAACGAAAATAACATTCCGTGGGATTATGACCACATCTTCCCACAGAGTTGGCATAACAGGAAACGTGGTGTTAGCGTAGGGGAATATCAAGATGAAGTGGGAGATGCACTAAATTCCATAGGGAATATAGCACCGATATATTTCAGTCTCAACCGCTCTAAGAGCGATGCTCCCCCCTGTAATTATCTGAATGAAGAAAATGCCTCACTTTATATCACGCCTGATGACTTCTTTTTTCAGCCTAACAGGTATAAGCTAAAGTACGACAAGGATGAGGCATTTCGGTTCATTCATTTCGCTATGGAAAGACTGTCCAAAATATATCAGGAATGGTATCATTCCTTGAGTATTGACACAATGTTAGATTTTGACAACATAAACAGTCTTCGTCATAACCTGATAAACATGATACATGAAAAGTATCCTGACACCAAGACATATTATGTGTATCCACGAGGAAAGCAGGAAGAGCTATTGGCTTCGGAGCCTTGGAATTGGGGACGAGAATGGATAGCTTGCGGTTTCTTGAAAAGAATCAATATTGATGGAGTGTCACAGAGATGTTATCTTTCAATGTGTTCAAACGGCCGACTGTTTCAGTTTGGTGTTCGTCGTCATCCCGAAGAAATCTCTATCGGTGGTGACGAAAGTCAATGGTGGTTTTCCACTAAGGGCTTTGAAAAATACGAAGAGCTTTTTGGAGAAACTTTCTGTAAAGAAAAAGAATCTCGAGATATAGACTTTTTGTTCAAAGAATTTGAAAACCTCATAAATGTAGTGGATGACTTACAAAATGAGGTGTACTAAATAAAGCAATAGACTCAATATCAAAAGAAAATATCATATGACAAAACAAGAAATGGCACAGAGTATGAACCAGTTTGTTCTCATGTCCTTTGTAAGCCCCGAGAATATTCAGACTGGATTTTTGACTCGCCAAAGAGTTAATTCTCTTGAGAACAACCAAATTGTTGCATTCTCACAGGAAACCGAGAATATCGTTAACCAACTGGTTAAAAACTTCGCCAATGCAGTGAAAGGAATTGTTCCTGACTATACGGACTGTGGTACACTCTTTCAATATGTGTTCGACAAAACGACAGAAGCTACATACAAGCTAGTCACAGGCGAAGAGGTCGATACTCAATTTATGCTAAAAGAGGCTTATGAATATCATGAGCCAGACTTACCTGAGTACATCCAGTTGAAACTAACCAATGTCGTAGGTCCGACATCTATTATCAGCACGAAAATTCTTCATTACCTCGATGAAAACGAATGTCGAACTAAAGACGTGGAACAATGGATGACTGCATATCTTATGGTGGCAGTAGTCTTAGCTATCGAGTTTGCACAGGAGATAAACCCTGATGATAATTCTGAAATGCAACATTATCTACATGACGACTAATGCATGAATTCATCTTAGATTCAGAACATTATTCAAAAGTCCTACAGCGTGCCTCTAAAGTGAAATCATCACTTTGGATAGGCACGGCAGACATTAAAGACTTGTACGCCGAGAAAGGGAAAGAGAAGATCCCTTTTCTCGGCGTACTAGCTGGTCTTATCAAAAGAGGAGTGTCTGTGAGATTGATCCATGCAAAAGAACCAGGACCGAACTTCCGTGAGGACTTTGACCGTTATCCTATACTTGCTACAGGACTTGAAAGAGTACTCTGTCCACGTGTACATTTCAAAATGATGATTTTCGACTACTCTGTTGCCTATATCGGGTCAGCTAATCTCACTGGTGCCGGTATGGGGGCGAAGAGTGAGAACAGACGTAACTTTGAAGCTGGTATTCTTACCGATATACCAGAAATTGTGGATGCTGCCGCCGACCAATTTGATACTGTATGGATGGGGAAACATTGCAAGGAATGTGGCAGGAAGAAGTTTTGTCCTGATAGAATTCTTTAAAGAAAAAGCTTTATAACAGCAAAAGATTGCCGTTATAAATATAGATTCCTTTCCCCGG
>NZ_CALMHT010000058.1 GCF_937863835.1 uncultured Prevotella sp. | reverse complement strand
AAAACGTTCCTTTATCTGAACAGTTTCTGGGCAAACAGATAGAGGTCCTCGCGCCATACGGGCCATGTATGACCGCCTTCGCGGGAATCGTAATAGTCGAACTTCACACCTACCTGACGGAGATGCTGCATCATGACCTGACAGTTTTCGTAGGCGATATCGGGCTTACCGCCTATCGTGATGTAGAATTGTTTCAGATTCTGATTGATGAACGATACATTCTTGTCGATATAGGCATAATTGGCATCACGTTCCTTGTCGGCATTCATGAAGGGGGACGACTTGGCAAACCATCCCGAACTGAAGACGCCGAGATAATGGAACATGTCGGTATGGGGTACGCCTACATACAAGGTGTACATACCGCCCATGGACAGACCGGCAAGCGCTCTGCTATCTGCGGATGCTTCTGCACGGAAGTCTTTCTCTACCGTTGGTATCACATTCTGTAAGATCTCTGTGCCTACCTTGTCGAAACCTCCCACGTTGGCGTCAAAACTGACCATAATCATCGGAAGGGCTTTCTTGTCGGCTGCCAGATTGTCGAGGATGATGTCTCCCCTGCCCTGTTGTACCCATCCGCGGGCATCCTCACCACCACCGTGCATGATATACAATACGGGATATTTCTTGGTTGAATTCTTGTCGTACTCGGCGGGCGTGTATACGTACATCAGACGGAAACTGCGGGTGACGGTGGAATAATAACGTACCGTGCGGACACTACCGTGTGCCACATCGCGCACCTCGAAGCGGGTGTCGTCATTGGCGTATGGTACCTCCACACAACTCATCATCCTACTGCATCCGAAGAAGGATTCGCTCGAAGGGTCGGCTACCGACAGTCCGTCTACTACCAGACTGTAATAATGGATGCCCGAACCCTGCGGTTCGGTAGTGACACTCCACACACCGTCGGCACTCCTGATCATGTCGTACTTGCGTCCGAGGTCGATCTGTACCTTCTGTGCTTCGGGGGCTTTGATACTGAACTGGATACTGTGGTCGGGCATGATACGGGGATAGCCTGCCATGTTGATGTTGGTCGTGGCTGGTGTCTGTGCGAATGTTACAACTGATAACATGGCAAACAGACTGCTGAATAATTGTCTCTTCATGATTGTTATATTAAATGTCTTAGGAAATATCCATATTACTTATTCAAATACTTCTTTCCGTTCATCAGAATAAGACCTTTGGCATTGGCTTTTACACGCTGTCCCTGCATATTATATGCTGCCGGGCTTGAAGCAGGAGAGGCGTTATAAGTGGTGATGCCTGTAGAGGAACCCGTTTCCTGCTCGAGCATTTCCACTGTGGCTGAACCATTTATGGTCCATCCGCTGTAGTCTATATCGAATGTACTGTCCATCAGTTTGTTGCCCGCTGCATCCACTACCTTGATATCATCTACATAAAGATCGCCGTTGAGCTTACCGAACGAGTATAACAAATTGTTAATATCATAATCTGTTGGAGCAATGGTGGAGGTAACTTCTGTCCAGCCTGTGGTGGCTGACAATGGTTGCAGATACATCGTCTTAGTGTCAGGATAGGCTACACCGTCGTTGGGCCAAAAGTCAACACTGAAGGCTTCTGAACACTTCACCTTCATCGTCATGGTATAGGTATTGCCGGCTTTCAGAGGACTGGAGAGCTTACCTACCAACTGATAATCCCATCCGTTATCACCTGCTTTAGGGGTATGGATATGCAGCACATGATTCTTGGTAGAGATGCCGGCAGCTGCCTTGTACTCATCTGCTGTACCGAAATAGACACCTAAGATGGTGATAGTGGCACCGGCAGCGGCTGTGGCCTGCACAGACAACTGACGGATATGTTTGGCATAGATATCGCCTATATATTTACCATCGGTTTGCGCATTACCGGTAACATACTTACTGGTCTTGTCGAGCTTGACGGCTGCGATACCTGACTCACCCGATATAGGAGTGGATGCGGCATCGAATACATCACCCCAACTTTGCTTGGACTTCCACTCATTGTAAGTACAAGTAAACTGGGCTCCGCCGGTAAAACCGGAATACTTCACCCATACATAATCGTAGGCGGTGGCATCAAAATCCTCTCCGGGTACATCCTTGAACTCACCTGCCCACTGGGCAAATGTTTGTGGTGTGCCCATGGTGAAACCGGTGAATTCGGTTACGGCGTGCATACTGACTGTAGCCATCAGGGCTACTGCAAGAGATAAAATTTTTTTCATAGTCTTTAAATTCGCAGCATTATTAATAATAATTGGTACAAGTGTTTGATAAACAAAAGTATATAAGCACTTGAAAATGTCAGAAGATTCACCTGTCTTAGGGCTGCTTTATTAACTAAGATGGGAATCAACTGACATGGTAATGATAAAGGTATTAATGAAATTTAGAGTTGTAAGACATCCGGAAGGCGTTTAAGATAGCCTCTACGAGAGCAGGACGCCAATAGTCCCAGTTGTGGGCGCCGTCTCTCACACGAAACTGATGACGGACGCCACGACTTCTGAATACTTTGACAAGATCCATATTGCCCTCGAGTGTAAAGTCGTCATCGCCACAGTCGATAAACCACCGTTCGGTGTTCATCGCGTCTATCTTCATCTGCGGACAGTCGGCCACGTACTTGATGGGATTGTTCCGCTCCACGACCGTCTGGCGCCATTCTCCCAACGGGTCGTTTTTCAGAAACTCGAGCGGTTGACGACGCAGGTATGCACTCATGGCGTAGACCATACTGAACATCTCCGGATGATGCACGCCGTAGACCACCGATCCGCCGCCGCCCATCGAGAAGCCGGCTACCGAACGGTGCTGCTGGTCGGCAAGCACACGATAATGATGCTCTATGTAGGGTATAAATTCATTGAAGAAGTAATCCTCGTAAGTCCAGTCGGGGTCGTTAAACCAGATCATCTTGTTCTTGTTGGCCTCTGGACATACGATGATCATCTTCGGTACCTTGCCACTGGCAATCATACTGTCGGCAACCTGCGGCAGACGACCGTAGGTGACCCACTGGGTATCCTCGCAACCGCCGCCGTGCAACAGATACAGCACTGGATAGCGCTCTGTCTTGTCGGCTTCATAGCCGGGCGGCAGATAGAGGGTATAATCACGTTGTGTGATTCC
>NZ_CALMHT010000057.1 GCF_937863835.1 uncultured Prevotella sp. | reverse complement strand
GGGCTGTCGAACACCCCTAAGTCCCCTCTAGGCGCTAGAGGGGACTTAGCTGAGATAAGCTCAGAGTTTTGGTAAGGTTCACGAAGCTTTCAACAAGTTGAACACGGGCTGCGTCTAGGCATAATTCAAGCAAGCTTGATTCTGCTCTCGACTTGCACCGTGTTTCGCCCCTACGGGGTGAACCTTTCTTTTTTACGCAATAGAATTGCGATTTTCTGGACGCAACAGAGTCGCGATTGTTTAAGGTCCGCTAGGTGCGGCCCTTGCGACATTCCGCAGCTTAGCGTGAAGAATTTGTAAGATTTTCGAAATCACAATGAGTCTTATTTCTGAGAAGCAGAAATAAGGAACGAATTCTCGGCGTGTGTCTGAGCGGAGCGAGTTAGCAAGAGGATTTCTAAAATATCACAAATTTAGCGTGGCGAGGACGTCGCTACTTTCTCTTGCTTCTTCTCTTCGGTGAAGAGAAGAATGAAAACACCCCCTAAAAAAAGAAAAAAAGAATGAAGAGAAGCCCAATCTCTTCAAGCGAATTTTTTTATTCTTCAAGGAAAATAAATTTCTCTTAAAGGCAAATTTTCTCGCACGACGGCGGAATAAAACACTCCACTTAAAAAGGGATGATATGTATTTATTGTCTGTCATTATACTTGATTTTATATTCATGTTATTTACTTTCATTGAGCCTTAGCTTTTTATGAGAGTGCAAGGGAAATCAATAAATATGAAATATGCAAATTATGTCCGAAACCCGGATGAGAAAATATAAATAAAAATATAATTGATGATATTTGCAGCAAAATATAATAATATGGTACAACATGCACGCGTTATGGAAACCAAACTGCTGATGCCGGATGAGATGATTGAAGAGAAATGCTGATAGGCTGATGCCTTGCAAGGAAACAAAAAAAGTGATATACAATAGAAATATCGATTTTTATTTTTACCTTTGTACGTTGAAAATAAAATGAAGGTATGAAAATCATAAAATGGGGCTTTGTCGGTTGCGGTGAAGTGACGGAAAAGAAAAGCGGACCTGCCTTTAATGAGATAGAGGGTTCGTCGGTGGTGGCGGTGATGAGTCGCAACGAACAGAAGGCGCGCTCGTATGCTGTGAGACATGGCGTGAAGAAATGGTACACGGATGCGCTGGAACTGATCGACGACCCTGACGTGAACGCTATCTATATAGCTACACCTCCTTCGAGCCATGCCACATTCGCCATCATGGCGATGAAGGCGGGGAAACCGGTGTATGTGGAGAAACCGCTGGCTGCCAGTTATGAGGACTGTGCCCGTATCAACCAGGTGTCGGAGAAGACGGGGGTGCCTTGTTTCGTGGCTTACTACAGACGGTATCTGCCTTACTTCCAGAGGGTGAAGAGTATTATCAATAACGGTATGGTGGGTAAGGTGCAGAATGTGCAGATACGATTCGCATGTCCTCCACGTGACCTGGATTACAACTCTTCGCAAAACCTGCCGTGGCGACTGCAACCGGATATCGCTGGGGCGGGCTACTTCTACGACTTGGCTCCGCACCAGTTGGACCTGATACAGGACTTGTTCGGGGTCATCGTCCAGGCTGAGGGTATCTGCGCCAACCGTGGCGGACTCTATAAGACGGAGGACAGTGTGAGCGCCTGTTTCAAATTCGAATCGGGACTGCCTGGGAGCGCTTCGTGGTGCTTCGTGGGACATGAGAGTGCCAAGGAGGACAGAATAGAGGTGATCGGTGACAAGGGACTGCTCAGCTTTTCGGTGTACAACTATGATCCTATCCAACTGATTACATCCGAGGGCGCGACGAACATCGTGGTTCCGAATCCGCCTTATGTGCAGTTGCCGATTATCAAATCGGTGATAGA
This sequence comes from uncultured Prevotella sp., assembly GCF_937863835.1. GTDB lineage: Bacteria > Bacteroidota > Bacteroidia > Bacteroidales > Bacteroidaceae > Prevotella. The sequence continues at coordinate 38,324 of NZ_CALMHT010000057.1, read as the reverse complement.
GGACCTGCAGGGTTTCGGCGCCTGTACGTGTACCAGTGTCTCGGCCACGCCGGTGAACTGGGTGATGGATAGAATCTTAGGTAAATTTTGATGTTGACATGATGATGAAAAAACTTATATTCAGTGTGGTGCTGCTCGCCTTATGTGGTGGTGCCACCGCCAATGATATCGTGTGCTCTCCCGGGGATTCCTCGAGGGTGGTAGAATTGCTGAAGAAGGCACGGCGTATGCCTTCGGGGACCAACTTTATGATCTATTTCGCACGCCAACTGAGGGGGGTGCCTTATGTGGCACATACGCTCGACATATACAGAAAAGAGGAAAAACTGATTATCAACCTGCATCAACTGGACTGTACCACTTATGTGGAGACGGTGACGGCGCTGACGCTGTGCCGCAAGAGTAACAGGACTGACCTGAACAGTTATGCGAACATACTGAGATCGCTGAGATACCGTGAGGGGAAAAGGACCGACTATACGTCGAGACTGCATTATTTCACCGAATGGATTATCGATAATACGTTGTCGGGAGAGGTGAGGGAGATACAGTCGCCCAATCCTCCCTTTACCGCCGTACAGGAGATAAAGGTGGGATATATGAGCGATAATTACAGGAATTACCCGATACTGAAGGATAACCCCCGGTTTGTGCCTGTGATCAAGATGAGTGAACAGTCGCTCAACGGCAGGAGATACAGGTATATACCGAAATCGATGGTGGGTGACAACGCAGTGATGAGGAAGGCGGTGAGAGACGGCGATATCATAGCCATTATCACCAATAAGAAGGGGCTGGACACGTCGCATCTGGGGATAGCGGTATGGCATAAGGACGGACTCCATCTGCTGAACGCTTCGCAGTTGCGCCATCAGGTAGTGGAGGAGCCGACACTGTTCGGTGATTATTTATCACAACACCCTGTGCAGACGGGAATACGTGTTGTAAGACTTGCCAAATAATATGGATGATAATATACTGAGTGCTCTCAACGAGAGTCAAAAAGAGGCTGTACTCTACTGTGACGGTCCGTCGCTGGTGATAGCCGGCGCGGGGTCGGGAAAGACGAGGGTGCTGACCTATAAGATATCGTACCTGCTGCAGAGGGGTATGCAACCGTGGAATATCCTGGCGCTGACGTTTACCAACAAGGCTGCCCGGGAGATGAAAACACGTATAGGTAAACTGGTGGGGGAACATCACGCCGCCCAACTGAATATGGGGACTTTCCACTCGGTATTCTCGCGTATACTGAGGGTGGAGGCGCAACATATCGGTTATAAACCGGGATTTACGATTTATGACGATTCCGACTCGCGTTCGTTGGTGAAGACAATCATCAAGGAGATGAAACTGGATGATAAGACGTATAAACCTGCTACGGTGGCGGGACGTATCAGTATGGCGAAGAACCATCTGATACTGGCGCATGACTATGCCAACCACCAGGAACTGGTAGAGCGTGACAAGAATTCGCGCATACCTGCCCTGAAGGATATCTATGTGAACTACTGCGAAAGGTGCCGTAAGGCGAACGCGATGGATTTCGACGACTTGCTGGTGAATACGTGGCTGCTGTTCAATAACCATCAGGAGGTGCTTGACAAGTATGTGAACAGATTCCAGTTCGTACTGGTGGACGAATATCAGGATACCAACTATGTGCAACAGGCTATCGTGGTGCAACTGACACATGACAGGCAACGGGTGTGCGTGGTGGGAGACGATGCGCAGAGTATTTATAGTTTTCGTGGAGCTAACATCGATAACATCTTAAATTTCAACAAGATGTATACTGAACCGAAACTCTTTAAACTGGAACAGAACTACCGTTCTACGCAACTGATTGTGCAGGCTGCCAATAGTCTGATCAAACATAACGAGCGACAGATTCCGAAGGAGGTGTACAGTAAGAACAACGAGGGTGAAAAACTGGTTCTGAAGCCTGCCTACAGTGATAAGGAGGAGGCGCTAATCGTATGCAACGAGATACAACGGTTGAGACGGACGGAGAAGATGGACTACAGTGATTTCGCCATCCTGTACCGTACCAATTCGCAAAGCCGCAGTTTCGAGGAGGCGATGAGGAAGGTGAATATCCCTTACCGGATATACGGAGGACTGAGCTTTTATCAACGGAAGGAAATCAAGGATATTATCGCTTATTTCCGTCTTATCGCTAACCCTGACGATGAGGAGGCTTTCAGACGGATCATCAATTATCCAGCCCGGGGCATCGGTAATACGACACTGGCCAAGATCATAGAACGCGCCCAGGCGAACGGTGTGAGTCTGTGGCAGGTGATAGCCACGCCAGTCTTGTTCGGTTTCGATGTAAACAAGGGAACGGCGGCTAAGATAGATGCGTTTAAAATACTGATTCAGAGTTTTATAGATAAGTCGGCTTCAACGGATGCTTATACGCTGGGACAGGAGATAATCCGTGAGAGCGGTATCAGTCAGGATATCTATTCGTCAACGGATGCCGATGGTATATCGAGACAGGAAAATCTACAGGAGTTTCTCGGTGGAATGCAGGATTTTGTGGAGAGCCGACGTGAGGAGGACCAGGGGGACCATGTGTTCCTGACGGATTTCTTGCAGGAGGTGTCGCTGCTCACCGACCTGGACAGTGACAAAGACGAGGATAAGAGCAGGGTGGTGCTGATGACCATCCACAGTGCCAAGGGTCTGGAGTTTCCGACCGTGTTTGTGGTGGGTCTGGAAGAGAATATCTTCCCGAGTCCGATGGCATCGGGAAGTGCCCGTGAACTGGAAGAGGAACGACGCCTGTTGTATGTAGCCATCACGAGGGCGGAGAAGCACTGTATACTGACGTGCGCACAGAATAGGTTCAGATATGGTACAATGGAATATGACACGCCGTCACGGTTTATCAAGGATATCAGCAGTGAGTTCCTGAGAGTGGAATCGGAGAGCGACAAGATGCGCGATATGCCTTCGTTCGGCGGTATGGGCGGTGGTTACGGCAGTGACAGAAGTTACGGCGGTGACCCGAGGATGCAGAACAGACACCCGGTGGCACATCAGTTTATGGCTGACCCTAAACAGAAAATCACCGTCAACCACAGGGAACCGAAGGTGGAGGTGTTCTCCGACCGTTTCAAAGACCGTCTGCGTACGGCTGGTTATAAACAGGTACATACGCCGAAGGCGGAAACACAGGAGCAGGGGACACCGATCTCGGGTGTGAAGGAGGGTAACCTGATAGAACACCAGCGTTTCGGTGTAGGTAAGGTGCTGAAGGTAGAAGGTACCGGTGAGAACACGAAGGCTACCGTGGAATTCAAGAATGCGGGTACCAAACAACTGCTGCTGAAGTTTGCCAAATTCAATATTATCGGTTGATCCCGAATACTGATATTAACAAGAAAGCCTTGGAACATACATTCCAAGGCTTTCTTATTTTATCTATAGAGCCTCATCATCAGGCTTCTTTATATCTCTTTTAATTTGAATCACCCTTTTGGCGCGACCTTTATTCTTCAACCAGAGTGCTTTCCTCTTCTCGTACTCGTCACGATGGTTCTCCAAATAATTATCTGCCATCACCGTGGTTATTTACTGATAAACTTACTGTAGACGACACTCATCTTCAACTTGGTGTCGCCACCGACCAGTCGGGTGCTGCTGAGCGACATATCGTGCACCACCTTGGTGAGTACTGAAGATGAACTCAATGTGCTATATGTCGTGGAGACGGGCACCAGTACCACCTTGTTCCAGTTGGGATGCTTCTGTTCCCAGTTGGCATCGGATACGACTCCGGCATTTCTCTTTCTCCATATATCAGAAACAAGTCCGCTGAAATTGTTGAACGTATACGTATTGTATGTGCTGGAATAAGAGGACAGGAACGAATTCTTGTAATTGGCAATTTTCTCTTTCTCGAAGAAAGAATACAGACTGTCTTTTTCAATCATCAGCAGGGTAGAAGGGATACTCAGACTATATTGATCCTGGGTATTGTTGTTTAATCTTGTCAGGACTACCTTCGCCGTATTCAACGTATCGTTCTCGTGATTCTTGTATATACTGCTGACCGGTATTGACATCTCCGTAAAGATGCCGGCAGGCGTCTTCAGGTAAGTGCACGATTGGTCGGCAACCAACTTGTTGATACTTTTGGTATCATTGCTGATATGATTGGTCTGCAACACTTCTTCCGTGCCGGCAAAGGATGTAGATACATGATAGATGGAATCCTTGTATACAGAATCGGTCGTATCGAAGGTATTGTGCAGCAGTCGATAATAGACATTAACCTTTGCCACATCAACATAGACCATATTGCCTAGTCCGCTCTTCGTCTTAAAATAGAATCCGGGCAGGACCTTATGGATGAAATTGTACGAATTCTTATAGTTGCCGCTGTTCTTCTCATCATAATACTTACGCATGAGATAAGTACCGAGATTGCTGTATGTGACGTTGTTCTTGTCTGTATATGGCGAATTGAGCGGTATACGTATATTTCTGGAATAACTTGACGAATAACGGGTGTCGTAATCCACGTTCAGGTCAACAAGCGTATAGGATTTGTCTTTCTCGATGCCGCCATTGCTCTTGCTGCGGATATAACCGTTGTTCTCGATGGAATAGTTGGTGTAGTAATTGGTACCTTCCTCTACCGGTTTGGCGAGTTCGTAAGCCGTCAGTTTCATGAGATTGAGCGAGTCACCATAGAAACTCTTGACAAAGAGACGTATATCACATGAGTCGGCAACCACCTTGCCGTTGACTTTGCTGATGATGGAATCCTCTGCAGGAAACTGATAATTCTCGATAATACCAAACTGAGTCATAAAGTCGGATGATATATACGAACCTGTTTCAGGATCCTTCACTTTGCCGATATATCCCGTAGCCGTACGCGCCAATACGGAATCGGCCAATACGGAATTAGTAGATACCGTAAATGTATCGACAGCGACATTGAGACTATCTGATTGGGGAGTGATGGATGTTCCCATCTCCACTGTGTTATCATCACAGGCGGCAAGCGTAAACGCTATTACACCAATTACCGTTAAGAGTTTTGCTTTCATTGAAGTTTTTATATTTCTTAATGAACTATTATTTGTTAGTTAACCTAGTATCTTTTCAAAAAAGTCTTTGTATGCGTCGGTATATGCTTCTCCCGGATATTTCAGGACGGGAATTTTGTTTGAATCGGCATAATCCACCAATGACGGATTGGCATCGGCTACAGCCTCGATGATACCGTCGGAATAATCGATGGCCAGTTTACCAAGTTCTGTGAAATCGAACTTTTCATTATACTTATCCAGTAACTCTGATTTGGCATCGCGGAAATCGACACACTGCTTGAAGTTGTCGCCGAGATCACCTTTTAATGTATTGGTGAACAGGGATGACACTACTTTAGCATTGGCGAAAGAAGGTTCGTCGTGATAGGCCGTCTTCACATAAAGAGGTATCACGGCTCCCATCCAACCCTGACAAAGAATAATGTCGGGAGTCCAACGGAGCTTCTTGACCGTCTCAAGCACACCTCTGGCAAAAAAGATAGCACGCTCACCGTTATCCGGATATTCTTCACCCAGTTCGTCGTGTGCCATCTGACGCTTGGTGAAATAATCGTCGTTATCTATAAAATAGACCTGGATACGGGTCGTCGGAATGGAAGCTACCTTAATAATCAGAGGATGATCGGTATCATCTATAATAAGATTCATACCTGAAAGTCTGATTACCTCATGTAATTGTCCGCGCCTTTCATTGATATTACCCCATTTGGGCATAAAAGTTCTCACTTCCATACCTATTTCCTGCATGGCTTGAGGTAAATCCTTACCCATGGTCGCCATGTCGCTATCGGGAACATAAGGAGCTATCTCCTGATTGACGAATAGTATTTTTTTAGCCTTCATTTCTTATGCTTTAAAATTAGTGCAAAGTTACAAAAAATAATTCGAAAAACATTGCCTTTTCTAGTATTTTAGGAAAATCGAGTCTTTAATTGGCATATTTTTACCATATTTTTTCCATATTTGCTAAAAATGTTGTTATTTTGCAGTTCAATTAAAAAAACGTATAAACGTTTAGGTAATAATGAAAGTATTTCAGAAGATTGCAGACCTTCAGAATGTGTTGTTCGAAGCTCACAAAGAAGGCAAACAGATTGGTCTTGTACCAACAATGGGTGCACTACATGCAGGTCATGCATCGCTCGTAAAGCGCAGTGTCGCTGAAAATGACATCACAGTGGTTTCTGTTTTTGTCAACCCGACACAGTTTAATGACAAAAATGATTTAAAAAGTTATCCCCGTGACTTGGAATCGGATTGTAAACTGATCGAGGACTGCGGCGCGGATTATGTATTCGCTCCTGAGGTCGAAGAGATGTATCCAACACCCGATACACGTCATTTCGATTTTCCTCCCGTTACTTCAGTGATGGAAGGTGCCCACCGCCCGGGCCACTTTAACGGTGTATGCCAGGTGGTAAGTCGATTGTTCTATATCGTGCGTCCGACACGCGCCTATTTCGGAGAGAAAGACTGGCAGCAGATTGCCGTCATCAAATGTCTGGTGAAATACCTCGGTATAGATATCCAGATTGTGGAGTGTGAGATCGTAAGGGAAAAGGACGGACTGGCCCGCAGTTCGCGCAATACATTGTTGTCGGAAGAAGAACGTGCGATAGCACCTCATATCTACAAGGCACTGAAAAGCAGTGTGACGTATTCGAAGAAACATACTGTAGAGGAGACTCACGACAAGGTGGTGAAAGACATCAATGCCGTAGAGGGTCTGGAAGTGGAATATTTCTCGATCGTGGACGGTGACACGTTGCAGGATGTCGGATCATGGGATGATTCGGAATATATCGTGGGATGTATCACCGTGTATTGCGGAAAGACGCCAATACGTCTGATAGACCATATTAAATATAAAGAAAACAAATAAAAAAAGTCACTGAGTGTTATGATGATTGAAGTATTAAAGTCTAAGTTGCATTGCGTACAGGTTACTGAAGCGAACATCAACTATATGGGCAGTATCACCATCGATGAAGATCTGATGGATGCCGCCGGTATGATAGCTGGTGAGAAAGTTCAGATTGTGGACAACAATAACGGTGAGAGATTCGAGACTTATATAATCAAAGGTAAACGTGGAACGGGATGTATCTGTCTCAACGGCGCAGCAGCAAGAAAGGTTCTTGTGGGCGACACCATCATCATCATATCGTATGCGCTGATGGATTTTGAAGAAGCGAAACATTTCAAGCCGACGGTCGTTTTCCCGGAAAACAACAAAGTAAAATAAAAAAATCCCGATTGAACAATGTCAATCGGGATTTTTGTTGATATCTGATTTTTATATTATTCGATAACGACCAGGGGAGTGTCTTCCATGACACTTTCTCCCTGCTGTACCAGGATGGCTGTTACTTTACCAGCCTTTTCGGTGCTCAGGTTGTTGGCCATCTTCATGGCTTCAAGTACAACGACTGTGTCACCGGCGCTGACGGTATCACCCACGGCAACCTTGATTTCTGTCACTACACCTGGAAGCGGAGCTTTGATGGCGTTGGCTGTGTTGACCTTGGCACCGGCTGCACTAGCAGGAGCGGCAGACTGGGCAGGAGCGGGGGCTGCAGGACGAACTACTACTTTCTTCTTTTCGGGTTCGGCCTGTTTTTCCATTTCCACCTTGTATTCTTCGCCGTTGACGGTAATGTCTGCTATGTTATCTTCTATGCCTTTGATAGCGACTTCGTATTTCTTACCGTTGATTGTATACTTATATTCTTTCATATTTTATGTGTTTACTATTTAGTTTCTGTTACGGATGAAGAGTCATCATCATCATACGTTCATTCCATTGAGTATGACGGCGAACAATCGTGATCTTGCCGGATTCCTCATCATGGACATTGTTACCCATGTACTCATGCAGAGCCAACGCGATGGCTGCATATATGTTTTTATCTTCCTTTGCCATTCTATTACTTTTATTTTCATTAATAAATATAAGAAGTTGGAAATGAATGAATTCAGATCCAACTTCTTGATGAAAACGCTGTTACATAGGAATATTTCCGTGCTTCTTAGCTGGCAGTGTCTGACGTTTGGTAGACAGTTGGGCCAATCCGCGACAGATGCGGAAACGGGTATTACGCGGTTCTATTACATCGTCGATATAACCATACTTGGCTGCCTGATATGGATTGGCGAACATTTCTGTATATTCGTCTTCCTTCTCAGCGAGGAATGCCTTAGGATCTTCGGATGCCTTGGCTTCCTTGGCACATAATACGGCTACTGCACCTGATGCGCCCATCACAGCTATCTCGGCTGATGGCCAAGCATAGTTGAGGTCGCTACGCAACTGTTTGCAGCCCATGACGATATGACTTCCACCATAACTCTTGCGGAGCGTGATGGTGATCTTTGGAACTGTAGCTTCACCATAGGCGTAGAGCAACTGAGCTCCGTGCAGGATGACGGCGTTGTATTCCTGACCTGTACCTGGAAGGAATCCCGGTACGTCGACCAAAGAGACGATAGGAATGTTGAACGCATCGCAGAATCTGACGAAACGGGCACCCTTGCGGCTGGCATTGACATCGAGCACACCGGCATAGCATGACGGTTGATTGGCAACGATACCTACGCTCTGTCCGTTGAAACGGGCAAAACCTACGATGATGTTCTTGGCAAACTTAGGCTGAACTTCGAAGAATTCGCCGTTATCCGTAATGGATGCGATAACCTTATACATATCGTAAGCCTCGTTGGGGTTGTCGGGAAGTATCTCGTTCAACAGGTCTTCCTTGCGGTCTACAGGGTCTGTACATTCCTTACGTGGAGCTTCCTCCATATTGTTACTTGGAATATAGCTCAACAGGGATTTGATCATCTCCATGGCCTCTTCCTCTGTAGCTGCTGTGAAGTGGGTTACACCACTCTTGGTAGAGTGGACGGATGCACCACCGAGGTGTTCCTGGTCGATGTCCTCACCGGTTACAGTCTTGACAACCTTAGGACCTGTAAGGAACATATAAGATGTGTTCTCCATCATCAGGGTGAAGTCGGTCAGGGCAGGAGAGTATACAGCTCCACCGGCGCAAGGACCGAAGATACCTGAAATCTGTGGAATAACACCTGATGCGAGAATATTGCGCTCGAAAATCTCACCGAAACCGGCTAGTGCGCAGATACCTTCCTGAATACGTGCGCCACCTGAATCATTGATTCCGATAACTGGTGCACCCATCTTCATGGCCATATCCATCACTTTACATATCTTCTGTGCCATGGTCTCTGACAGAGAACCTCCGTTGACAGTGAAATCCTGTGCGAAGATAAATACGAGACGGCCTGCTATGGTACCTGAACCAGCTACGACGCCGTCGCCCAGAAACTGCTTCTTCTCCATACCGAAGTTGGTACAGCGGTGCAGTTTAAACATGTCATACTCTTCAAAACTGCCCTCGTCGAGCAGCATATCAATACGTTCTCTTGCAGTGTATTTGCCGCGTGCGTGCTGCTTATCAATAGCTTTCTCGCCACCGCCGATACGAGCTTTCTCGCGATTGGCGATCAACTCTTTGATTTTTTCTAATTGTTTACTCATTTTTATTTGATATATGAATAGTTTTTTAATGTTCGCAAAGTTCTGTCAGGATACCTTCTGTAGATTTCGGGTGAAGGAATGCGATGTTCAGACTCTCTGCTCCTTTTCTCGGGGCCTTGTCGATCAGTCTGATTCCTTTTTCGTCACATTCAGCCAACGCGTTGGCTACACCGTCTTCTATACAGAAAGCGACATGATGCACACCGTGGTTGCCTTTGTCGAGCCATTTCTGAATGGTACTCTCTGGTGATGTCGGTTCAAGCAGTTCCAGTTTGACCTCACCGCACTTCAGAAACGCAGTCTTCACCTTCTGGTCGGCTACTTCTTCGATGTTGTAACACTTCAGTCCTAAGACATTTTCAAAATAAGGGAGGGCCTCTTCAATACTCTGTACTGCGATGCCCAGATGTTCAATGTGTGAAATTTTCATATTCTTATTATTTATAGTTATTTTGTATTCACAAATTGGAGACAAAGATACATTAATTTCGGCTAATATCAAAATATAATTAATAGAAATTAGACAAAGTAAGGTAATTTCAAAGAAAGAATACTAATAATTAACATTAAAACTCAAACAGTATTTTGGCATTGATTTGCCTACCCGTAAGATAATTGGGCACTGCATACTGGTGACTGGTGACATCGGTTACCCAATAATATGAATTCACATTATTGATATCGAGCAGGTTCAGGCAGTCGACACCCAACCATATATCCTTGAATACGGATGCTTTCTTTCTTTCCACATTGTCGTAAAGACAGTAGCTCATGCCGATGTCGACACGCTTGTAGGCGGGTGCCCTGAATGTCTGCTGTTCGAGTCCCCGGTGCGGTGCTCCGAAGGGCAGTCCGTCGGCGTAAGCCAGTTTGAGAGCCATCTTCCATCGGGTGGTGCCGGGGAAGAAATCAGGGAAAAAGAGACTGAAGGCGAACTTCTGGTCGGAGGGCATAGGGATGCTCTTGCCGTTCAACTTCTCCTGCGTGTCCATCAGTGATAGACTGATCCATGCGTTGGTGCCTGGCACGAATTCACCGTAGAGTTTCATATCTAGTCCCATGGCATGACCGTCACACTGGTTCTTGCTGTCGTAGACGATCTTGACATTGCTCACATTGTAAGGGATGAGATTGGACAACGCTTTATAGTAGGCTTCGGCGGTAAACATATACAGTCGTTCTCCCATCCTGAACCTGTAATCGAACCCGGCGACGAAGTGAATGGACCGTTGACTCTTCACTTTGTCATTGAGTGTGGCATACGTGATTCCGTTGACAGTAGTGGTATCTCTAAGTTCCTTAAAGAAAGGAGATTGGTAGTAAAGTCCTGTAGCAAATCTGAAAGTCATGTTCTCGTTCTTTGCGGGGATGATTGCCAACGACAGACGGGGACTGAAGAGACTCTCTTTGTTGAAACTCCATCGACTGAAACGGACTCCGTAATTGAGTGTATAGAATGTGCCTCCGGATGACTTAAACTTATATGTATCCTGTACGAATGTTTCGAGTCGGTCGGAATTGAGTGTGTTCTCGGCTTTCATCGTGTAGATCATCTGCAGGTTGGTGCCCGTGTGAGGAACAGAATATCCGCTGGAGTCTCTCATCTCATATTCATTGCTGTTTTCGGTGACATGCTCAATCTTATAGGTGATGCCAGCCAACAGGTGATGGGCTTTCCATGTATGGTCGAACAGCAGTTTAAAACTGCCGACATTGGCTTTGAGATAGTTGCGCGCATGTTCCATATACGTGCCGACGGCCAGATTGTCGGTCGTTTCGGTCTGTGTCAGCCAATATTGTCCCTGTATGTCATACGTCTCCTGTTCTTTGGTGGTGAACGCCGATGCCAAGAATGACAGTTTGGTACTGTCGCCGAAGTTGCGTGTGATATTCAACGTGCCGAAAAAGGTGCGGAAAAGGTCTTTTTCCTGTCCGTCGAAATACACTTTAAACTTCTTCACGTCTTCGAGGGTTCCGAAGGATGTCTCTCTGTCCTCGGGTGTGAAATTGTAATGATTTTCGGATATATTGCCTATGAAGTCGACTGTCCATCTCTTGTTGGGTCGATAACTGAGGTAGGTCTGATAATCGAGAAAACGGGGATCGTATTCACCTTTTGTGTCGAGCGAACCCAACAGATACCGGTTGGTCTTGTATCGGATGCCGTTGGTCCACGACAGTTTCTTAGTGGCTATACCCACGTATCCGCTTGCGCCCAAAAGACTGGCCTGAACGTTGCCTTCGAACCGGGTGGGACGCTTGTATGTGATATCCAGTGCCGACGACATCTTGTCGCCGTATTTGGCTTCGAAACCGCCGGTGGAGAAAGCTACCTTTTCCACCATGTCGGGATTGATGATGCTCAACCCTTCCTGTTCACCGCTTCTGACGAGGAACGGACGATACACTTCCACATTGTTGATATATACGCTGTTTTCGTCGAAACTGCCTCCGCGCACATTGTATTGCGACGACAGTTCATTGTGGGTGGAAACACCCGCCTGGCTCTGTATCATTTCCTCCACGGCATTGCCGCTGGCCGAGGGTGTCATCTTCAGGTCCTTGGTATCCAGTTCCTGTGTCTGTCCGGTCTGCCGCCGCTTTTCGGTGACGACGACCTCTCCGAGAGCAGCCATGCTGGACAACTGTATCATAACGGTCATTTTGCCCTTGGGATGCTTATAACAGAGTCGTTTGGTCTGAAAGCCGATCATGGAAACCCTGACGATAACTGAGTCGGCGGACCGCAGTTTGATGCTGAACCCGCCCTTCAGATCTGACATCACCATCTTACCCTGTGCCTTGCATATCACAGACGCCAGTTCGACAGGTGACATGTTTTCATCCACAACTTTTCCTGTCAGTGTAAAACTGTCAGCAAGGGTAGGAGATAATGCGGTTATTATAAATATTAATATGATACTGAATCTTTTCATTGTTACATTAAACGGCATATTTACCGTTTTATTGTAATAATCAGCAATTAAGGTTCAAAATCATACTCTTCTCCTGAATTCGGAACAGACCAACGCGGTGGCGACGGCCACGTTCAGACTTTCGGCTGTGGGTCTGTCGGGGGGGTAACTGGGAATAAGCAGGCGCCGGTTTACTTTGCTGCGTATGGCGGGGGATATACCATTTCCTTCGTTTCCCATGATAATCAGACCGTTGCGGGTAAGCGGCTGTTCATATATGTTGTCGCCGTCGAGCAAGGTGCCGTATATCGGTGTGCCGTCGGGCAACTGTTCTATCAAACTGTCCAATTCGGTGTAGCAGACACTGACCCTGGCGATACTGCCCATCGTGGCCTGAACTACCTTCGGATTATATATGTCGGCGGTGTCTCTGCTGCAGAATATATCAGTGATTCCGAACCAGTCGGCTATCCTGATAATGGTACCCAGATTACCAGGGTCCTGCACACCGTCGAGCGCGATGCACAGACGACTGCCGATGGCAGCGATATCATATTCCTTCTCTCTGATTTCGAAGAGGGCAACTATCTGTTGCGGATGCTGTAACATGCTTATTTTTAGCAGTTCATCATCAGTTACTTCTATTATTTCTTTTGCATTGGTAAAGCGGTTGCTGTCTAACCATTCCCTGGTCGCAAAGACAGAATCGGCCTGACTTATATTCAATAGGTCGCCTACCACTTTGGGACCCTCGGCGATAAACAACCGTTCGGATTTCCTCCCTTTCTTCGTATCCAGTGAATGGATCAGTTTAATCTTGTTTTTGCTAATCATAACGATTCCCTTTGGTGCAAAGTTAATGCAAAAATCTGAAATAACGAAGTGAATGCTTGGAAAATAAATAAGGTCAATATCACCGTGTATCAGATTTTATTTGTAACTTCGCCGACGAAATGTAATGTTTAAGACGTGGCAAAAGATATCAATACAATAACAAAGACACTGATAATCACCGCATTCACCGTATTGCTCATAGGCTGTTCGGCATCAAAACATGTGCCCGATAAACAGTATATGCTGGAAAAAATCGAAGTGAAGACGGATGATAAAAATATAGACCCCAATACTCTCAAACAATACATCCGCCAACAGGCCAACTCGAAATGGTTCTCCTTGTTTAAGATTCCGTTGCTCCCGTATGCCATGTCGGGCAGGGACACGACAAAATGGATAAACCGCACCCTGCAGCACATAGGTGAGAAACCTGTGATGTTTGATACGTTGCAGGCCCGACTGAGTTGTAACGATCTCAGGAACGCCATGCATAACATGGGATATATGAATGCGGCGGTAAACCTGAAAACGGTGGTAAAAGGGAAAAAACTGAAAGCCATTTATCAACTGAATCCCGGTGAACCTTTTTATATCAATGATATCAAATATGACATCCAGGACAAAAAAATAGACTCCATACTTAATATCGCGGATACTGCTAACTGGGGACTGCGCAAAGGAATGAGATTTGATGTGTATACCCTGGACAAGGAGAGAAGCAGGATAACCAAGATACTGACCGATAACGGATATTTCCATTTTCATAAAGATTTTATCACTTATTCGGCCGACTCCGTACATAATCAGAAAGGGGTGAACCTGGTGTTGCATCTGCTGAAATACAGACTGAACAACAATTCACCGGAAACCGAACATCCGCAATATACAATAGGTAACGTCAACTTCACCAGCGGTGACAGTACGGGGGTGCATCTCAGACAAAGGGTGCTTGAGGACAACACGCTGATGAGTCATAACAGACTATATAGTGCCGAGGACCTGCAAAACACTTACAATAACTTCGGGCGCATGCAGGCTGTGAGGTATACGAATATCAGATTTAGGGAACTGCCTGACACGACGGTGCTGGACTGTGACGTGCAGATCAGTACCAATAAACCCAGCACGATCAGTTTTCAACCGGAAGGTACCAATACCGCGGGTGATCTGGGCGCAGCTGCCTCCGTAACGTACGAGAACCGTAATCTGTTCAGAGGTTCTGAACTCTTCAGTGTGGAACTGCGCGGCGCTTTCGAGGCGATCACAGGACTTGAAGGTTACCAGAACAGTAACTTCGAGGAATACAGTCTGGAAACGAAACTGCAGTTTCCCAGATTTATCGTGCCGTTCCTCTCACATCCAAATATAACCAACAGCAACGCTACATCTGAGGTGGCTCTGTCGTATGATATGCAAAACCGTCCTGAATTCCACCGCAGGGTGTTTTCGGCGGCACTGAGATATAAATGGAGCAATCCGAAACACCACTCGCAATATAAGATAGATATCCTGGACCTTAACTATATATATATGCCTTGGATATCGGACACATTCAAGAAAGAATATCTGGACAGTGTGAGTAACAGCAATGCTATATTGAGATATAACTACGAGGACCTGTTTATCGCCAAAATCGGTTTCGGATATTCGTTTAACAACGGAGAATATGCGTTGAAGGCGAATGTGGAGACGGCAGGCAACCTGTTCAACGCTTTCTCGCATCTTACCAACGCAAGCAAGGACAGTAAGGGCAACTATACGCTTTTCAATATCGCTTACGCGCAATATGTGAAAGCTGATTTCGACTATACCAGACTGATTACCTTTGACCGAAGGAACGCCCTGGCGCTGCATTTCGATTTCGGTATAGCATATCCTTATGGCAACAGTAATGTGCTCCCGTTCGAAAAACGGTATTTCTCAGGAGGTGCCAACTCGGTGAGAGGATGGAGCGTAAGAGGTCTGGGACCGGGTTCGTATAAAGGTATCGATGGTTCGATCAACTTCATCAACCAGACGGGAGATATGAAACTGGACCTGAATATGGAATACCGCACATTCCTCTTTTGGAAGTTGAACGGTGCCGTATTCGTGGACGCCGGTAATATATGGACACTGAGAGACTACGCCGAACAACCTGGTGGACAGTTTAAGGTAAATGAGTTTTATAAACAGATTGCTGTGGCCTACGGACTGGGACTTCGACTGAATTTCGATTACTTCATCCTACGATTCGACTTCGGTATGAAAGCCATCAATCCGGCTTATGATACGGAACAGGAGCACTATGCGATCATACATCCCGATTTCAGTCGTGACTTTGCCTTTCACTTCGCGGTAGGCCTTCCATTTTAATCGTCCATTTATTGTTACGCATCACAATAGGCAGACGGAAATCGGATTTGCTTATCAATTGACAGGCTTTGCCGATCGTATCCATTCTCATATAATTGTTGACGGTGACCAGCGCATAACCGGTGGAATCGTTATCGTCAAAAACATAATCCTTTATTTCTACCGATGCACCTTCTTTGGCATTTCGTAAAACATCAATATCGGCATCATGGATATTCGATGCAGCGTAGACTATCCATTTTCTTGATTCGGGGGTACAATGACTGAGAGCACCGTGGAAATCATAATTGAAATAGGATGTGGCAAAAGCATTCACCTCATCGTTCAACTGTTTATCAGAGGTATGCAACTTTCCACAACCGAATATCATGGAGAGAATGGCGATGGATACTAGAAACGAATAATTAAATTTCATATTAAAAAACTAAATATATTACAAAGATATGAATTTAATTTGGTTTGTTTAACTATTTTCCGTACTTTTGCATAAAATAACAAATTAAAATGCTGAAATTTATATCCTTCGGCAGTGGGAGTAGCGGCAATTGCTACTATCTGTTCACTGAAAATAATGGGATACTGATAGATACAGGAATAGGAATAAGGACATTAAAAAAATATTTCAAGGACAGAAGTCTGAATATTGAAGATGTAAATAACATCCTGATTACGCACGACCATGCTGATCATATCAAATCGGTAGGAAGTATAAGTTATGAATACGGTCTGTCAGTATATGCCACACATAAAGTACATACGGGTATTACACGTAGCTATTGTGTACAACGTAAAATCCAAGATGAACATATCAAACTGATAGAAAAGGGCGCAAAATTCCAATTGGGCGACTTCTCTATCACATCATTCGGTGTTCCCCACGACAGTTCTGATAACGTGGGCTACCGTATAGAAGTGGATAATGTCGTGTTCTGTCTGATGACAGATGCCGGACATGTCACGGAAGAAATGTGCCAATATATATCAGATTCCAACTATTTGGTAATAGAAGCCAACCATGATATAGAAATGCTGAAAAACGGTAATTATCCACAATATCTCAAAGACAGAATTTCCGGTCCGGACGGTCACCTGTGCAATACTGACTGTGGGACCGCCATCGCGGAGAATATGACAGAGAAGCTGCATCATATCTGGTTATGTCATCTCAGTGAGGAGAACAACCATCCGGAACTGGCGCGTAAGACGGTGGAAAGTACCTTACGGAGTTATGGTATCATAATAGGTAAGGATGTGGAACTGGATGTGCTGAGAAGAAAAATTCCGAGTGAAATATACGAGCTTAAATAAAATCGAAGTTTTTTATAAAAAAACAATGTATTTATTTGGCTATTACGATAAAAAGCCGTACCTTTGCACTCGCAATTCGGAAATACACGGTTTGCACACAAAAAGATGATGCGCTAGTAGCTCAGTTGGTAGAGCATCTGACTCTTAATCAGAGGGTCCAGGGTTCGAACCCCTGCTGGCGTACAAAGGGAACTTAATCAGTTCCCTTTGTTTATTTTCTGGATGCTCTGAAGCCCTCTAGATTTGTATATTTACGCTTCATCAAACGATTATAGATGTTACCTATCCACAGTTTATGTGTGAGGATAAAACAGAGTCCTATTATCAGAAGGATGACGTTAGCTGCGGTTTCTCCACAGAAGGTATACAGCAGCGAATATACAGATACGGGGAATAAGAAAACGCCCAACTCTGCCAATACCTGAATATAATTATTCTCTATGCCTGTCTTTGCTATCATCTTTTCATTAAGAGGGATGGTGGTCTTATTGTATACGGCCATCTGGAAAAACAGGAAATAGCATGCGCCGGATGTGAATATCATTACCGACAGCAATTGGAGTAATGACGACTTACCAGTAAACAGGGTGGGGAGCAACAGGATGAACGGCAGGAACAATATGGAAGAGTATAAATAATACTTGGCGATCAGCAATGAATAGATGTTCTCTTTACGGATAAGAAGTCCATCGATGTAATTGCCTTCATAACACATCAATTTGACAATCAGCATGGCTCCGATAATGACAAAGTTGTAGAAGATCCAGAAAAACTTCATAATGGTGCCATCATATATGTCTGTATAGGATATTAAAGCACTGAATATGACGATGACGATCAAGGCGGAAACGAAAGCTTTGCGCTGATTCTTGTTGCGCATGATACTTTTGGTCTCCAATTTGAGATATTCGCCGATTTCACCAAATCTGTTCATATAACTGAGTGAACTGACATGATTCAAAGTGGACCTAGTGCTTTTACCCAGTTCCTTCCATGTATAAACAAATTGTATCCTGCGGTTGATTAATGAAACGACAGTGAGCAGAACAAGCAGGGACAACAGTAGCAACACGGCATGGTCGCCTGCCACAATTGTGCCGAAATGTGAATAGAAAGTACAGAAGAAGTCGAAATCTATTTTCCCCTTGTTATATAATGGCAGGTAAAGAATCAGATAATTGATGGCAGGGAGAAACCACCAGTAGAGTTTATCATTGACCAGCGTCCTGACAATCAGATACCACTGACTGTTGACCAATAGCACAAAATATAGAGACAGCAACAGTACGACCGCCGTAACAGCACCTTCGGCAAACAAGACCGCCATGAAAATGTATGGCAGGAAGAGGGCGAACCATATCAGATTACCATAACTGAGGAGTGACGATATCACGAAATAGTTGATACAGGAATATCTTGGTATGGGTAGCAGAATATAGGGCTTGATTAATTGCGACGGCGTCTGTTGAACGACAAATCTCATCAAGAAATCAATCGTGACAATGAACGGCAGCACACCGGTTATCAGTTGACTGCCCGTCACACTGCTGTCTTTATTCGCCGTCAAAGCAAGCATAATAGAGATGCTCACCAGATAAAGGCACATGATTGTACTTAATATGCTGACAACAATTTTAGCTGTCTTGTTCTGTCTCCATACAGGACTGCGCCTCCAGGACAGATGTATCTGATGGTTCAGTTCTCTATACAATATGGTATCTCCTTATCGAAGGTCTATCACTTCTGCGTTAGGAAAATCCTTGGAATTGAAGGTGAACATACCGTCACTGATGTTCTTGTTTCTGAAATTGCTGATATTGATTGTCGTCCAGGCTTTGTCCTGGCGCATTCTGACTTGTGTAGGCTGATAGGTACTCTTATCAACTGTGATATACATTTCAGGTACGGCACGTTTCGCATCGGATGTGAGATGAACGACATATTTGCCACCTGATGATGTCATACTGTAATTGTATCCGTTCCGGTACATATTGATGAAGTTGTATGGATTGATTTTCTGCAACTGTGCTTCGTTCGGTGTATTCACATTCACCTCGTCATTCTTTTTCATATAGGTCCATTCGGTCTTGCCATTAAACCATACGATGGCCTGTGGAGTAACAGCGTGGAATTTCTTACCTTTGATGGATATCGTACCACTTACATTTCCATATTTGTTACCTGAAATAGTAAAGTTGGCACTTGCTCCCGTGCGCGCACTGAGCACTGTTGATGTTTTGTCTAAAACTTGGCGGGCTGTCTGCGCCGAAATCATTCCTGCACTTAATAGAAAAAGGAATGATATTAAACATAGTTTTTTTGTATTCATAATCTATTTATTACCTTAAATTCTATTTGATACCACTGAGCAACTGTTCCAGACTGTTTTCGTCTGTTATCATGACCTCACGCGGTTTACTGCCTTGCGCAGCTCCTACGATACCGGCTTTTTCAAGTTGGTCCATCAACCGGCCTGCCCTGTTATAACCTATGGCAAACTTTCGTTGAATAAGACTCGTGGACCCTTGCTGATTGATAACGATGAGTCGAGCAGCTTCTTCGAACAAAGGATCCACATGCTGCAAATCCATAGATTCGGCTCCCATGCCGCCTTCATCATTGGGACTGTCAGGTTCAGGCAATTCGAATGGACCAGGATATCCCTGTTGCTGGGATATATACTTATTGATACGATCCACTTCGGGGGTATCGACAAAAGCACACTGTACACGAATCGGTTCGTTGCCGCTCAGGAACAGCATATCACCTCTACCGATCAACTGGTTGGCTCCGGGACGGTCTAGGATGATACGGGAGTCCATCATGGAACTGACCTTGAATGCCATACGACCAGGGAAATTGGCTTTGATATTACCTGTAATGATGGTCGTAGTAGGTCGCTGGGTGGCAATGACCATGTGAATACCTACGGCACGGGCCAACTGGGCAATACGTGCGATCGGCATTTCTATCTCTTTGCCTGCCGTCATAATCAAATCGCCGAACTCGTCTATGATAACGACAATATACGGCATATACCGATGACCATGTTCGGGATTGAGCAGACGGTTCTTGAATTTCTCGTTATATTCTTCTACCTTGCGCACACCCGCCACTTTCAGCAGGTTGTATCGTTCGTCCATTTCCTTGCACAGACTGTTCAGTGTCTTGACTACCTTTGTCACATCTGTTATGATCGGTTCATCATCTTCTTCGGGTATCTTAGCCAGAAAATGATTGGCTATCGTACGGTAAATGCTAAATTCAACCTTCTTAGGGTCTATCAGGACAAACTTCAGTTCTGCAGGGTGCTTCTTATATAATAAGGATGTGATAATAGCGTTTAATCCCACTGATTTTCCCTGACCGGTGGCTCCTGCAACCAATAGATGCGGAATCTTGGCCAAATCGACCATAAAGACCTCGTTGGATATTGTCTTTCCCAGTGCGATAGGCAATTTCATATTCGTCTCCTGGAATTTCTTGGAATTAAGAATACTTTCCATAGACACGATGTTCGGTTTGGCGTTAGGAACCTCAATACCTATCGTTCCCTTGCCAGGAATTGGTGCTATAATACGTATCCCAAGGGCTGACAGACTAAGAGCTATATCATCCTCCAGATTACGGATCTTGGATATACGGACCCCCTCGGCAGGTGTAACCTCATATAAGGTAATGGTAGGTCCCACGGTGGCGCTGATTGTTTTGATTTCAACACCAAAACTCTTTAAGACCTCGACGATACGGTTCTTGTTAGCTGTCTGTTCCGCCATATCAATATATGGTTTCCCGTCGTTGTCGTATTTCTTAAGTAAATCGAGCGTAGGGTAGTGGTAATTCTCCAAATCACGCTTGGGATCATATTTATCCATCGTAATACCACCTACGACGGTCTTTCCATCCGCTTTTTCTTCATCTTTGCCGGATGAGACATTCATCTTGGTATCTTCTACTTTATCAGAATTGTCGTCTTTGGGCGCTTGTAGAGGTTTCGTGACCGAAGAGTCATTCACAGACACTACATGATTGTCAAAATCGACAGTCTGTGGCATCGGATTATCAAATACTTCCGGGTCCTCTTCTGTTTCAATAGGGGTTTCTTCCTCTGCAGAATTGTTCTTCCTGACATTATTAGTAATGACAAATCCCACGTTCTTAATATATCTGATAGGATTAAGTGCCTTTCTGATGACAGTAATCGTCTCGTTGGTAATATATGTGAGGAAAGCAATGGCGGTAAACGCCAAGATGGCTGTCAGTCCGGGCGGACCGATAAGATTCTCTATCCATTGGCATATATACATACCGTGATCGCCACCGGGATTGAATGTGCTGTCTATAAATAAAGGAGAAATGAATTTGGCCAGTGTTATTGAGCTCCATATCATGACAACCATTGTGCACAAGAACCACTTCCACAGATTCACCTGATAGGCACCCATCTGTCTTAACGACATCATGATCAGAAACAGGGGAATGAAAAAGGCCGGTATGCCGAAGCATCTTTTTATCAGAAAATAAGAAGCATACGATCCGATAGAACCGCAGTAATTCTGAAATTCACGTCCGGAATTCAATAATTCATTGGTGTGCGGGTCCTCCAGCAAGCTCTGGTCTGCAGCTCCTGTTCCAAAATAGGAAACAAAGGAGATGATCAAAACAATGGCCACACAGAATAGTATTAGTCCGAAAAGAAATACAGCTCTTTCGTTTTGGAACATATTTTTAAAGCCCACAGCCTCACTGAATGATAAAGGTTTGCGCTCGGTTTTTTTCTTTCTCATATTGTCATTTTCGCTTTTCGATAGCAAAGATAGTGTATTTTTTTTATTTTCGCTTGTATCTTATATTTTTTTTGTAATTTTGCAGCCATAAAAATCGCAAATGAAAAAAATAATATACAACAAGTTTGATAAACACAATATAAAAGCATTGCCAAGGGTCTTATTTGGAGGCAGGGTTATCACAATAATATCACCGGGTGAAACTGACAAAGCAGTGGATTATCTTTTATCAAACCGTATTCTTGGAGTAGATACCGAGACACGTCCTTCCTTTAAAAAAGGTGTCACATATAAGGTCTCTCTATTGCAGGTGTCTACAATAGATACTTGTTTCCTGTTCAGACTGAACCATACGGGCATGACGCCTGCCATCATACGTCTGCTGGAGGATGTGTCGGTGCCTAAAATCGGACTGTCTCTGAATGACGATATTCTGGCTTTAAAGAAAAGAACAGACTTTAAACCTGGGTTGTTTTACGACTTACAGAAGCATGTGAAGGAAATCGGTATAGAGGATTTGAGTCTACAAAAATTATACGCGAACATCTTCGGTGAAAAAATCAGTAAGGCGCAGCGGTTGACCAACTGGGAAGGTGATGTGCTGAACGATAAACAAAAGTTGTATGCCGCCACTGACGCATGGGCTTGTATCATGCTATACAAGGAATTACAGCGTCTGGAGACATCTGGAGAGTATGAACTTATAAAGATTCCTGAAGTAACAGAGGAAATAATAGAAAAGATACAAGAATCAGCAGATAATATATAGGAATATGTACAAGAATATATATCTTAAGAGAGGAAAAGAAGACAGTCTGAAACGTTTTCATCCATGGGTGTTCTCCGGAGCTATCCAAAGAAAAGATGATGGTATAGAAGAGGGAGATATCGTCAATGTGATCACGTCGGATGATAAATTTATCGCTGTCGGTCATTATCAGGAAGGATCTATTACGGTTCGTGTCCTTTCTTTCAAAAACATCGAAATCAACGATGATTTTTGGTCTTCAAGACTCAGTTCCGCATTGGAAATGCGCCGTTCTATCGGTATAGCTGATAATGCGGAGAACAACACTTACCGTCTCGTTCATGGTGAAGGTGACAATCTTCCGGGACTTATCATAGATGTATATGGTGAAACGGCCGTGATGCAGGCACACAGCATAGGTATGCACTTATGCAGAAAGGAAATCGCTTCGCAACTGGTCAAAGTGATGGATAAACGTATTAAGAACATATTCTATAAGAGTGAGACCACGTTACCTTTTATGGATCCTGAAAACGGGTTCTTATATGGTGGCAGCGAAGATAATACAGCCATTGAAAACGGACTCAAATTTCATGTAGACTGGTTGAAAGGTCAAAAGACCGGCTTCTTTGTCGACCAACGTGACAATCGTAGTCTGCTCGAAAAATATGCCAAAGACAAATCTGTACTGAATATGTTCTGCTATACAGGGGGATTTTCCTTTTATGCCATGAGAGGTGGAGCTAAACTCGTACATTCTGTAGACAGTAGTGCCAAGGCTATAGATCTGACGAACCAAAATGTTGAATTAAATTTTCCTGGTGATAAGCGTCATGAGGCCTTCTGCGAAGATGCATTTAAATTCCTTGATTCCGCACCAGATACTTATGACTTGATTATTCTCGATCCACCTGCGTTTGCAAAACACAGAGCGGCTTTACGTAATGCCTTGAAAGGATATACACGCCTTAACGTAAAAGCATTCGAAAAGATCAAACATGGAGGTATCTTATTTACATTCAGTTGTTCTCAAGTGGTGACAAAGGACAATTTCCGAAATGCGGTGTTTACAGCAGCAGCCATTACCGGACGTAAAGTCAGGATTCTTCATCAGTTGCATCAACCGGCAGACCATCCTATAAACATTTATCATCCCGAAGGTGAATATCTGAAAGGATTTGTTTTATACGTCGAATAATAAAAAAGTCCTTAAAAATCAACAAAAAACTGCGTATTTTATTGTATACTGAAATAAAAAGTGTATTTTTGCCACTAAATCTATTAACTATACAATAATTTATGAAAAGACTTAGTATTTTTTTAACGGCATCATTGTTGTCCGCCGCTTCGTTAAGCGCCCAAGTCAACATAGACATTGATGCATCAAACCAGGGCGTAAAAGTCAGTAATATGTTGAATGGTATCTTCTTTGAAGATATCAATCATGCAGCAGATGGTGGTTTATACGCTGAACTTATCCGTAACCGTTCTTTTGAAGACAACGATTCTGTACCTGAAAGTTGGTCGGCTTTTGAAACTGCCGGAGCTAGTGCACAACTAAGACTTGTTACTAGTAAACTGTTAAACAACAAGCAGGGTAGGGCGCTGGAAGTGAAAATTCAAGCCACCCCACGTGCATTGGCCGGTATAAGTAACAACGGCTATTGGGGCATTAACGCCGTACAAGGAAGAACGTATCAGTTGACTTTCTGGGCAAAAGGAAAACTCAAAGGAGAACTGAAAGCCGCTTTGATGGATAAAAATGGTGTTGAAACATTCGCAGAAACCAGAATAACAAGTAAATTGTCTGGTAAATGGACTAAATATACAGCTACGCTGGTTTCGAACACCAGTAATGCCAACGCGTCATTATTCTTATTGTGCAATGGAAAAGGAACGATTACATTCGATGTGGTTTCTTTATTTCCACCAACGTTTAAAAACAGGGAAAATGGTTGCAGACCAGAGTTGGCACAATTATTATATAATATGCAACCTCGTTTTATGCGCTTCCCGGGAGGTTGTTTCGTAGAGGGACTCGGCAGTGCCGACAACGCATTCAGATGGGAACGGACTGTTGGACCAATCGAACAACGCCCAGGACACTGGAACCGCAACTGGGGATACCGTACCACTGATGGAATGGGATTTGATGAATTCCTGCAGTTATCTGAAGATATTGGTGCCAAACCTCTGTATGTAGTAAACGTTGGTTTATGGCATGGTGGCATGACTCCGTTAGATTCCATTCAACCATGGATTGACGAATGTATGAATGCTTTGGAATACGCGAATGGAGATATAACGACCAAATACGGTAAAATGCGTGCCCAGAACGGTCATCCATCACCATATAATATAGAATATCTGGAGATTGGCAATGAAAACAATCAACCAGAACAAGATATGAAGAGTCAGAGTGATCATTATTACGACCGTTTCAGAATGTTCAAGGAGGCTGTTTTGGCTAAATATCCTAAGATGCATTTGATAGGTAATGTTGCAGCCTGGGGAACTGATGATCCCAAGTGGGACAGTAATGAAAATGTCGAATTGCTCGACGAACATTATTACCGCAATCCTTCGTGGTTTACTGATAATTATCACAAATATGATTTTTATTCACGCAAAGGACCGAAAATATATTGTGGAGAATATGCCGTGACACAAGGTTTTGGAGAAGTGGGAAGTCTTGATGCTGCATTAGGAGAAGCTGTATATATGATGGGTATGGAAAATAATTCGGATGTTGTCCTAATGAACAGTTATGCGCCGATTTTTGTCAATGAAAACAATATCGCATGGCAACCCGACATGATACGTTACAACTCTGATAATGTAATGTGTACACCATCTTATTATGTACAGAAACTAATGGCTACTAATTTGGGTACTAAAATGCTGAATATCAGTCAGTCTAATCCTTACAAGAGTATTGCCATAGTTGAGGATCGCCCGGAATATTATCAGGTAGGTGTCGGCACATGGTCAACCAACTCGTCATTTGACAATCTGAAAGTCGAATCATCGGAAACAAATTTCAGTGACGGTTGTGACACTGCATCAGATTTCAAAACAATAAAAGGTGATTGGAAGTCGGTGGACGGTACATTGACTCAAACGTCGGAAGAAGATGGTTGCGTAGAAATATTAAACCGTCAGGTAAAGGCTCTGAAATACACGTATACACTCAAGGCCCGCAAGAATTCAGGTAATGAAGGTTTCCTTATTATCTATAATTATAAGGATCCGAAGAACTATTGTTGGTTGAATATCGGTGGATGGGGAAATACCCAACATGGTGTAGAACAGATTGTGAATGGTGGTAAAGGTCAAGCAGTTACCACGGCAGGCAATGTAGAAACAGGTCGCTGGTATGATGTAAAAATAGAAGTGAATGGCGACAGCGTAAAATGCTACTTGGATAACAAATTGATTTTTAATGCCAAACCACGCAGTAATACTTCACCAGGTGTATTCTCTAATGCGTCGATCAATGAACAATCAGGAGAAATATTCGTCAAAGTCGTAAATACAGGAGCTACAAGTACAACGGCCAAAATCAATCTTAAGAACTATGATATCAAGAATGCCGTCGTAACAAGATTGACATCTCAAAAAGGAACAGATGAGAACTCATTCGATAATCCGACCAAGGTTTATCCTGTCAATGAAACTTTATCACCAATCAAAGGTGAAACAGTATTATTGGATATTCCCGCATATTCATTGAACATTGTAAGAATCAAGAAGTGATATTCCACTGATATATAAAAAAAGAAACTTCACTATTTAGTGAAGTTTCTTTTTTTGGCCTTTCGTTGATGCTGAATTCATCAGTTCATCACTTTCATATTTGGCCTCATGTTTACCTGCTTTAGCCTTCTTAGGCTTTTTATTTCCAGCTGCGCCCATTGTTTTGATATTTAAAAGTTCTTTTCGGGATGCAAAAGTATAATAAGCTAATGATATATCCAAATTTTTAAACTAGTTTAAACTTACGCACAATTATATTGTAGTATATTTTTATTATAACAGCTATTATGATAAATAAACATTTCTTTCGTTTTATTATAGGTATAACTATAAGATAAATTAAACAGCACTCACCCATAACAAAATAAATGCTGAGAAAACCTCTCAGCATTTATTTATTTTGTTAGTTGTACCAGATAGAACTATCTATACAGACATTGTCACCATTGTAATTGCTTTCGAATTCGAGATCATTGTCTTCGAGTTCATTTTCATTTTGTTTCATAGTTGATCCTCCCGAATCTATTAGTTAGTTAAATCAATAATTCATAATCCAAAGATACACAAAATAAAGATAACTTGTTACACAAACACTCAAATATTTATTGAAATTAACCGTAATTTATTTGTCTTTACAAATATGCGATTTGAAATCATGTCATGTAAAAAACGGGTAAAAACCCCGAAAAATGCTAGAATAGTTAGTTTATCTAGTTAATTCTATTTAAATAAATAGAATTTTCTGTTAATTTCAATCGAAAAAAGCGCTTTTTGTGTTAAAAACCACCCTTTATATAGAGGGTCTTTGCAAAAAGGCATTTTTTATAAAAAGATAAACGTAGAAATAATTAGTTTTTTTAAGGTATTTAAGATGAGACAACTCAAGATTCAGAAGAGTATTACAAACCGTTCAAGTGAAGCCTTGGACAAGTATTTAGTAGAAATTGGTCGCGCGCCGTTGATTTCCATTGATGAGGAAATTGAATTGGCACAACAAATCAAAAAAGGTGGACGTAATGGAGAAAAGGCCAAGGATAAATTAGTTACAGCTAATTTACGATTTGTCGTTTCTGTCGCTAAACAATATCAGCATCAAGGATTAACTCTTACGGACCTTATTGATGAAGGTAACATCGGACTTATCAAAGCGGCACAAAAGTTTGATGAGACCCGTGGTTTCAAATTCATCTCTTATGCTGTATGGTGGATTAGACAGAGTATTTTACAGGCTATTGCAGAACAAAGTCGTATCGTACGTCTTCCTCTCAACCAGGTCGGTTCTTTAAACAAGATCAATCACGAGATAAATAAGTTTGAGCAAGAGAACCAGCGCCGCCCTTCTGTATCCGAACTATCCGATGCTATCAAATTGGATGAAGACAAAATCGGACAGAGTCTTATGTCTGATGGTCATCATGTAAGTATTGATGCCCCATTCCAGGATGGTGAGGACAACTGTATGTTGGATGTTATGGCAGGAGGCGATGACAGTCGTACAGACAAGCAGGTAGATCATGAATCAATGGCACAAGAACTTAATTCCGTGCTTTCTAAGGTTCTGAAAGACCGTGAGATTACGATTATCCGTGAATGCTTTGGTATAGGATGCCATGAAAAAGGACTCGAGGAAATCGGTGATCAACTGGGACTGACTCGTGAACGTGTGCGTCAGATTCGTGAGAAAAGCATCGCAAAACTTCGTGATAGCGGTAATGCTAAAATTCTTGTTAAATATTTAGGATAAAAATCTTATTTGCTTCGCATAACAAATTAATTTGCATTATCTTTGTACCCAAGTGAAAGGAAACTGGTACAAAAAAATAATATATACAGTGCTGGGTATGATTCTTTTCATACCCAGCACTGTTTTTTCACGTGATCAACTTGATACCGTGTTTATGAATCGTATGTTCAGATACGCTGCAGAGGTGAATAAAGGTCTGAAAAATCTAAATGGAACACAGACTAACGCCTATCTGAAATACCGGATAAAAACAGACAAACGCAATTTCACACTATTCTGTGTTCCTACCATGTATGCCATAG
The DNA here is from genome assembly GCF_937863835.1 of uncultured Prevotella sp. Classification (GTDB taxonomy): domain Bacteria; phylum Bacteroidota; class Bacteroidia; order Bacteroidales; family Bacteroidaceae; genus Prevotella. Next base: position 9,945 of record NZ_CALMHT010000057.1, on the reverse strand, counting down.
CGAGAGGCAACAGAGACTATTTAGGTGAGATATACACCACGTTGAAATACAAAGGACATTATGAATACGAGGAATTAGACAATATAAATATCGGTACTATACCACATAACCAGAAAACCTTCCCCACCCTCCTGCATTATCTGACACCTACACTATATGAGAATACTTTATATAAAGATCAGATTCTTTCCCCTTTTAATGATGCCAATCATAAATTTTACAAATACAAGGTTACATTTCTTATCAATGGCAGAGCAAAGGTGAGTTACAAACCTAGAATATACAACACACAACTGGTACATGGTTGGGCTCTCGTCGATTATTGGACCGGTAGGGTCATCAGTGCAGAAATGGACGGTGAATATGATATGATATCATTCGAATTGAACGTGGAAATGGGAAACGACGGTTATCAAAGTCTGATGCCAATAAAAAGTAACATTCACGCTAAATTCAGATTTTTGGGTAATAAATTACAGACATGGTTGACCTGCTATTTTCGTCAACCCATAAAGTTGCCTGATAAGATGAGTGGTTCAAATAACAGAACCGTTTTGTCGATATTGCGCCCCGAACCCCTTTCGAATGCAGAAAAAGCTATATACCATCATTACGACTCCATCAAAGCGGTAAACGATACTATAAATAAGAAAGTCCCAAAACATAAAAGTCTTTATCAGAAAATGTGGGATAATATCGGAGATAATATTGTAGGACGTTTAGGCGCGAATTTTGGCGATAAAAATAAAGCATCGGTACGTACATCACCCTTATTCAATCCCTTATATATGAGTTATTCGCCATCCCGAGGCATTACATACAGATATGATATAGATTTTCAGTTCGACTTTACCGACAACAGATATTTTGCAATTAATCCTAGTACCGGATACAGTTTTAAACTGAAGCAGTTCTTTTTTGAAGTTCCAGTTACTATGGTATATAACGAAAGAAGGCATGCCTTTGTGAAATTCACGATCGGTAACGGAAACCGTATTTCAAATTCGAGTATTCTGGATGAGATAAAACAAGAAAAACCTGATACGATCAATTTTGATAAGATGCATCTTGACCGTTTCAAAGATATGTATATGAAACTGGAAAACAATTTTGATATTTCCAATTACTTCACATTGAATGCCGGATTTGTTTTCCATCGCCGTTCAGCAGTCGACAAGATCGGATTCGAACAGAATGGCAGACCCACTGTATATAAATCTTTCGCCCCCAATATTAAAGTCATCTACCGACCCATAGGTTGGAACGGTCCCGTAATCACAGCCGATTATGAACGTTGTATTGACAAGATGCTAGGTTCGGATATGAAATATGAAAAATATGAATTCGATGCGGTGATGAAAAAAGATTTTGACCGTATGTGTGTACTATCCATGCGACTGGGAGGCGGTTTTTATACAAACAAAAGCAACAAGACCTATTTCCTTGATTATTCTAATTTCCGACAGAACAATCTTGTCGGCGGTTGGAATGATGAATGGACCGGAGATTTCCAGTTGCTCAACAGTGACTGGTATAATGCTTCCGACTATTATGTCAGAGGAAATTTTACATACGAGAAACCTTTGCTGATAGCTACTTGGATTCCGATTATCGGTCACTACATAGAAAAAGAGCGATTGTATGTCAACGCACTGATGGTCACGCATCTGCATCCTTATATAGAGTATGGGTATGGACTTACCAACAGGTTCTTTTCCATCGCAGCCTTTATCGGTACGATGAATGGAAAATACGATGGTTTCGGATGTCAGTTTACTTTCGAATTATTTAATAAATGGTAATAGAACAATTGAAAAATGATGAATAAAGTCTTGACTGTTTACAAAGCGAGTGCGGGCAGTGGAAAAACATTCACCCTTGCCACCGAATATATACGGTTGTTGATTGAGAATCCAGACAACTATCGCAAGATATTGGCTGTGACATTCACCAACAAGGCCACGGAAGAGATGAAAATGAGAATCCTCTCTCAATTGTATGGTATTGCCAACCAACTGCCTGATTCTGATGATTATGTGAATGCGATTATCAAACGTTCCGACAATAGTCTGGGGCGGAAACTGATTGTTACCCAAGCCAAGAGGGCGCTCACTCTCCTACTCCATAATTTCAACTATTTCCGTGTCGAGACCATCGACTCATTCTTTCAGAGCGTGCTGCGCAATCTGGCCCGGGAACTGGATCTGACACCCAATCTGCGAATAGGTCTTAACGACCAGCAGGTAGAAGAGCAGGCTGTGGACGAGATGATTGAGAACCTGGATCAAAGCAGTGAAATGCTCCAGTTGCTTTATTCCTTCATTATGGATAACATATCAGACGACAAATCATGGAATGTGATATGGCAGATAAAGAAGTTTGGCAAGACGATATTCAAAGATTTCTATAAAGACAACAGTGAACAACTGAACAGGCAATTATGCCACAGTGGTTTTCTGGCCGATTATATCTCGAAACTTCATGATATCAAGAAGAAGGCGAAAGAAACGATGACGACATATTCGGAGGCTTTCTTTGACGCTTTGGATGAAAACGGACTGGGGCCTGAATCGTTGAAAGGCGGACAACGGGGAATCAGCAGTTATTTCAGAAAGTTGAAAAGTGACGATTTCAGCGATGATAACTGTATGAATGCCACGCTCGCCAGCAATCTGGAAGATCCGAGTGCCTGGGTTACGAAATCCAATCCTGACAGGAATACGATTATAAGTATTGTTACGGATAGTCTTTATCAGATACTGCAAGGGGCGGAATCAATCAGAAGCCAACAATGGAAACTTTATAAATCCGCCGATGCCACATTGGCTAATATCAAGAACCTGAGTCTGCTTAACAGCATAGAGCAAAAGGTCAGACAACTGAATGACGATGCCGGTCGTTTTCTTCTTAGTGACACCCAGCAACTGCTTCATGGACTGATTGAAGACAGTGATTCGCCATTTATCTTCGAGAAAATAGGTTCGCGTCTGGAACATATCATGATAGATGAATTTCAGGATACAAGTACGGTGCAATGGCAGAATTTCAAGATACTTCTTCTGGAATGTATGAGTCACAATACGGAAAATCTAATCGTAGGAGATGTCAAACAGAGTATATACCGTTGGCGCTCAGGCGATTGGCGACTGCTTAATAACATAGATAGACAGTTTGCCAATCACACACAACAATTAGAAATAAAAAATCTAGAGACCAATTATCGCTCGCAGAAGAATATCATCGACTTCAACAACTGTTTCTTCAGTGTCGCTGCCGACAAAGAATATATCAGACTTGGCGGAAGTGACCAGGCGGAAGCCATCCAGTTGAAAAATGCCTATCATGATGTAAGGCAGGAGGTGCCCGAAAAGAGAAAAGATAACGGACTCGTATCCATAGCCCTGTTATCAGCAGACGATTATGACAATAAGATGCTCGTTCGTACACTCGACACCGTAAAGGATTTGCTCGATCATCACATTCAACCTCAGAAAATAGCGATTATACTCAGAAAGAATGAACATATATCCCTGCTCGCCAATTATCTGTCACAGAATCTGGAAGGCATCAAGATCGTTTCAGATGAAGCCTTCCGTCTGGATGCCTCTATAGCCGTGCAGATTATTGTACAGGCCATGCATCTTATCACCCACCCCGACGATATTCTGGCCAAGGCCTTTCTGGTGAAAGCATATCAGAATCAGATGTTGGACAATCATCTGACTGACAATCAACTGTATCTGAGCAGTAGACCGATGGATGATTTTCTGCCCGTCGACTATGTGACGAAGATGGATTCGCTAAAGAACATGTCACTTTACGACCTCGCAGAGTATCTGTATGCCGTCTTTGAGACTGCTCACCAGAAAGATAAGAAAGACACCGATAACCAGGGCGCATATATCTGTGCTTTCTTCGACCAGGTAAGCAGTTTTATGGCCGACAATTCCACTGATATAGACCTGTTCCTTGAAGAATGGGAAAATAACATCCATAACAAGTCGATTCAGAGCAATGAAATAGACGGTATCCGACTGATTTCGATACACAAGAGCAAAGGTCTGGAATTTGACAATGTCATCATTCCCTACTGCGACTGGGTGACAGACAGCCGTGATATCATCTGGTGTTCACCCGACGAGGAACCATTCTCCCAACTTCCCATCGTCCCCATATCATACAGCAAGAAGAATATGGTCGGCACAATCTATGAAGCCGATTACAACTATGAAAACCTGCAAAGTACGGTGGACAACCTCAATCTGCTCTATGTCGCCTTTACCAGAGCATCCAATAATCTGTTCGTGTTCGGTAGGAAAAAGGCGAAGCAGAACAACCGTTCATTCCTCATAGAAGCATCGTTGGACGCTATAAGCAGTGAACTGCCAGGAAGCGTCGTTACCACCCCGACTGATGACAACAGTGAAGAATCAGATATCACATTCGAATACGGCACCCTGTGCGCAGACGACGATCAAGAAAAAGATCGATCAGACAATGTGTTCAAGAAAGATGCTGAAGCAGACGACATATCGATAGAATCGTATGAAAACAGAGTGGAATTTAAGCAAAGTAACAAAAGTCGCGATTTCACCGCCACAGACGATGACGATGCAGATGCAGATGTCAAGTCGGAATATATACAGATAGGAAATGTGCTGCACCATCTTTTCTCCACCATACATACCGTCGACGATATAGACCGTGTACTCAAAGACTTCGAAAACGACGGTATACTCTATGATGGCATCATCACCCGTGAACGACTTCTCGACATGGTCCGTAAACGGTTGCAGGATAAGAGAGTACAGGAATGGTTCTCACCCCGTTGGACGATCTTCAACGAATGTTCTATCATTTATATCGATCAGGAAACAGACAAAATAGTAGAACGCCGTCCAGACCGTGTCATCACCGACGGCAACGAGATGACCGTGATCGATTTCAAGTTTGGTAAACAACATGACGAATACGACGCCCAGGTACGGGACTATATGAATCTGTTGTCGTCGATGGGACATCATCATATCAAAGGGTACCTTTGGTATGTCTATACTAATCAGATAAAGGAGGTTACTGTATGAACAAGACATTTTTGCAATATACGGCAGAAGATATATTAAGCAAGTTGGACAACCTCTCCGAGGTTGCCGTAGTTTTCCCTAACAAGAGGGCTTCACTCTTCTTTAACGAATACCTGGCCAAGACCGCCGGTAAACCGATTTGGAGTCCGGCGTATATCACCATCAGCGACCTTTTCAGGCAACATTCCTCGTTGAATGTCGGCGACCCCATCAAACTGATCTGTGACCTTCATAAAAGTTTTATCAGTCAGACAGGACTGGATGAGACCCTCGATAAGTTCTACGGATGGGGCCAACTGCTCCTTGCCGATTTCGATGATATAGATAAGAACATGGCCGATGCAGACAAAGTGTTTCAGAATCTGAGCGACTATCACAACTTTGACAATATCGACTATCTCACGGAAGAGCAAATCAACATACTGCATCAGTTTTTTGAGAATTTCGACGCCGAACATAATACCCGACTTAAAGAGAAGTTCTTAACCTTATGGAGCAAGTTAGGTGCTATATATCAGGACTTTAACCAACGACTCTCCCGACAGGGCATCGCATACGAAGGAGCATTGTACCGCAAGGTCGCCACCGATAAAACCGTAGAATTCCAATTCAAAAAATATATTTTCATCGGTTTCAACGTATTGCAGAAAGTAGAGACTACCCTCTTCGACCGACTCAAAAAGGATGGCAAGGCGATGTTCTATTGGGATTATGACGAATACTATATGCAGGAACGTTCTGAAGCCGGACATTATATCCGCCAGTATCTTCAGTATTATCCCAATGAACTGACGGACAAGTCCCTCTTTGATCATTTCAGAGAGAAGAAAGACATCACTTATATCAATGTGCCTACCGAAAACATACAAGCCCGATATATATCCAAATGGCTAAAAGACAAAGACCGTCTGTCGGCCGGTAGTCGTACAGCGATTGTTTTGGGCGACGAGAGTCTGTTGCAGTCGGTCATCCATTGTCTGCCCCCCGAAGCAGAGAAAGTGAATATCACCACAGGTTATCCTCTCTCCCACACCCCTGTGTTCTCATTGGTAAGTAAGATGATAAGTCTGCGAACGCAGGGATTCGTTGCGAACGGCAACAAATTCAAGTTGCATTTTATCAATGCACTGCTCAAGCATCCGTATGCCTATCTCATATCCCCTGATGCCAACCGGTTGCTTACCACACTGAATGAACATAAGATTTATTATCCATCAGAAAATCAATTAGGTACAGATGATAATCTAAAGTTACTGTTTAGTATTCCCGTCCATGAAGAATCATCCCAAGACCGGCTCCATAACCTATCCGAATGGATCATATCCATATTAAGAATCATCGCTAAAAACTCAGACGCGAAAGACCCCCTCTTTCAGGAGTCAGTATTCCGCACCTACACCGTGGTCAACCGCATCAAGAATCTGATAGATAGCGGTGATCTTGATGTCGATGTCAGCACATACGAACGACTGATCACCCAGGTGGTCAACTCTACGAGTGTGCCGTTCCATGGAGAGCCAGTTGTCGGCATACAGATTATGGGTGTGCTCGAAACTCGAAACCTCGACTTCGACCATGTACTGCTCTTGTCGTGCAACGAAGGAAACCTGCCTAAAGGTGTAGACGACGCCTCCTTTATCCCATACAGCATACGCAAGTCTTACGGACTGACGGTCATAGACAACAAGATCGCCATATATGCATACTATTTCTACCGACTTCTGCAACGGGCGAGTGATATCACTATCTCGTACAACGATTCCACAGAAGATGGCAAAAAGGGAGAAATGAGCCGTTTCATGCTTCAACTGATGGTCGAAAGTGGACAAGACATCTCATACAAGACGTTAAAGACCGGACAGACATCTACCGTCCGCAAACCCAGAAATATAACCAAGACCGAGGTGATAACCGACAAACTGAAAGCTCGTTTTACAGGCGACCGTTCACTCAGTCCGTCGGCCATCAATACATATATGCGCTGTCCGCTGCAGTTCTACTACAATTATGTGGCAGGCATCAGCGAACCCGACGACAACGATGAAGACGAGATAGACAACCGCATCTTCGGTAATATCTTCCATGATTCGGTAGAAGAAATCTACAAGATGCTGAAAGAAGGCAACGGTGATGTGAGGAAAGGTGACATTGAAGCCCTCCAGAAGGATAAGTTGGTGATAGAACGTATCGTAGACAAGGCATTCAAGAAAGACCTGTTCAATGTCAACGACAATGTTACCTTCCAACCCGAATACAACGGTCTGCAACTGATCAACCGCGAAGTGATTCTCAAGTACATCAACCAACTGCTGGAGATAGACAAAGCCTTGGCGCCATTTACGATACTGGCGATAGAAGGCGATGTATATACCGATGTGACCGTGGCCACCACCCTTGGCGATTTTGATATCCGAGTCGGAGGCCGTATAGACCGTCTTGACATGGTCAACACATCCGATGGTGGTGAACGGATCAGAGTCATCGACTACAAGACCGGTTCAAGAGCCCCCAAACCATTAAAGTCTGTAGAAGATATTTTCGATACGTCCATGATAACCACCAATCATAGCGACTATTATCTTCAGACCTTTATGTATGCGCTGATCGTAAGCGGTAAAGAAGAGTTGAACCCCAACCATCTGCCAGTAAGCCCTGCCCTGCTGTTCATCCAGCACACCAAAGCAGATTCAGATGGTTACGACCCCACCTTACTGTTCGGCAAGGAAAAGATAACAGATGCCGTCCGATATAAGCAAGAATATACGACGATGCTACAAGAAGTCATCAACCGGATATTCGAACCTACCGAAGATTTCAAGCCTACCGAAGAAACAGACAGATGCCAATTCTGTCCTTATGCAAACATCTGTGGGATAGATAGTCGATACGATGATCCAGAGAAATGAACTTTATGATGTAAGTGCCTTTTTAAGTACCTGTTACCAGTCCCGCTATGGCGCTCAGTACAGTGGTATTAATATGTCACTTTAAACAATCATTACTTCACCACCACCGTCTTCCCCTTGCGGATATACAGGCCCTTCTGCGTCGGTCGTAGTATCCTCATGCCCTGAATGGTGTAATAAGGGGAATCCTTTTCATGATCGCATTATTATATTGTATTATATTAACTAGGTAGCTTTATCGGCCAGCAATATTATATAATATATTTCAATGGCAAAAGAGCAGTAATGATATACATTGACGGTGTAAGTTTCTTAAAATTGCCGAGCAACAGATTTATCAGTACATAACTGATCATTCCGAATATGATGCCATCCGAAATGCTATATGCCATCGGAATGGTGACGATACAGATGAAAGCAGGTATAGCCTCCGAAAGATCATCCATTTTGATATCCCTGATGGTGGTAAACATAAATAGTCCGACAATCACCAGTACAGGACTCGTTGCTACGCTAGGAATAGAAAGAAACAATGGCGCAAAAAACAAAGAGACGAGGAAACATAATGAGACAACGAACGACGTAACTCCCGATCGGCCTCCGACGGCTACCCCCGAGGCACTTTCTACGAAAGTGCTTACCGTACTAGTACCTAGTATTGAACCGATCACAGTTCCTATGGCTTGTATTCTGAATTGTTCCATGGTGCAAAATTACGAAATTTTTTGCACCTGTGCAACTATTTCTGTGGCTATAACATGCAATAATCGGCAACAACGTGCACCAAACCGCTGTAACGCGCAATAACCTGCTGTCGGGCTTCGCGGATGATATACCTTTGCATCCGTGTTCCGGAAACACGTAGTAATCAACAAGAGTATCAACAATAAAAAAACGAAAGAAATTATGTTACAGTACAAAAAGTTTGAAAACAAGATCCCTGGTTCTACAACAAAAGGTAAATGGTATGGTAAGGCGTTCAGCAGTGAACTGATAAACACGAAGAAACTCGCCAAGCACATGGCGGAACATAACACGCCGTTCTCTCCGGGTGCCATCCATGGTGTGCTCATCGATATGATCAATTGTATCAAGCACCTCGTACTCGAGGGTAAGAACGTGAAACTCGACGACCTCGCCATCTTCTACCTCTCCGTGGGCAGTAAACCGGCTGACAAGGCTGAGGACTTCACTGCCGCTAACGTCAACTCGGTGAAACTGGCCGCACGTGCCACCGGGGATATGTCGGAGAAGAACCTGCTCACCGAATATGAGATCAAGGAGGTGGACGACTATCAGTCGCCGGGTGCCGCCAAGAAGGACGACAACACCAAACCTGCCGACAACACCAATACGGGTGCCGACACCAAGACAGGCGAATAAGTATTAACCCATTAAAAAGTACAGATTATGAAAGAATCAAAGAAAGAGTTGCTGAAACTCATCATCCAGGCTACGATAGGCATCCTGTCGGCGATAGCCACGGCGTTCGGACTGCAAAGTTGCGGAATGAGATAACGAAAGGCTGACGTGCGAATCATCACGATGATTATCCTTCACTGCTCGGCTACGCCCGATGGCTGTAGTCTGAGCTTTGAAGACTGCCGGAGAGACCATATACGGCACCGGCACTTCCGCGACATCGGTTACCACTTCTACATCACCCGCGACGGCAAGATACACAACGGCAGGGATATGCTCAAGACGGGAGCTCACTGTCAGAACCACAATGCCCACTCGATAGGGATCTGTTATGAAGGGGGACTGGATGCAAGGGGGCATCCACAGGATACCAGGACCGTGGAACAGAAAGGGGCGATGCTGGCACTGCTGCGCGAACTGCGCAAAGTGTTCCCCACGGCACTGATTGTGGGGCATCACGACCTCAACCCGCAGAAGGCTTGCCCCTGTTTCAATGTTTACAAGGAATACCACTCCATCTAGGGGCGGTATTC
>NZ_CALMHT010000056.1 GCF_937863835.1 uncultured Prevotella sp. | reverse complement strand
ACATCCCTTACATTTGTGCCAATGTATAGTTGCTTGGCTGTGTATTTCTTACTTCGGATGACATCTTTGATGATCAGTCCGTCTACATCGTCGGCTATAATAGGCGTTCTCGGGTCTTCTTGGTCTGGAGCGATGTTCATGTTGGTTATCATTACGTTTTTGGCGTGACGGATAAACAAGGCTGACGCCGGTAGGCATTTTCCCCAGAAATCAGGTTGGGGATAACTCTTTTCCATTTCAGGGACCTCAGATGCTGATTTGAAATAACTGTTGTCGGGAAGATTACCCTCATTGTACAGTTGAATATTGTTCAGACTAATGTTCTCAATCACACTCCCTGGTACACCGGTTATGCTGCTTGTAAGGTTGGCTGAACCGTAAGCTACAATGTTACTTATGTTTATATCGCGCATCGTACCTTTGGAAGGGGTAGGGGCAAAGTCGGCGTATTTGCGCGCGCGGTCGGCCAGACGCACGTATATAGGTGCTTGCACTTTATACATGACGATTCCGTCTATGTTGATGCCCTCCATGGTGCCGCCATCCACGATTTCCAGTGACAGACCTGTAATGTTCATACGCGGTGTCTTACGGAATACACTTCCTGTACATCTGGTCGGTTTAACCACACAGTTGGAGATGGTGATATTCTTAAATCCTCCACTTGTCTCCGTTCCCATCTTGATTCCGTTGCAGCAACTGGATGCTACGCAATTGGTTATGACAATATCCTCGCAAGGTGCGGGACCGGTGCTCTTGAGTGTGATACAGTCGTCGTCGGAATCCATGATGCAATTGTTCATCGTAACCCGTCTGCATCCGTCTATGTCTATGCCGTCGTTGTTGCGGTTGCAGTGGTTGTACACGTTGATACCACTGATATGCAAATCTTCGCAATTGAGATAATGTTGATTCCAGATGGCTGCATTGAGCATGGTGATGCCTTCGATACGTATATTGCTGCACGATATGAGCAGTATGTTACGCGAACGTCCGTCGCGGTCTCCTTCTTTGTCTTTGTATTCCGGTCTGCCTTGTTGTGCTGCTCCTTGTCCGTCTATGGTGCCCGCACCGCATATCGCGATGTTTTTTGCTCCGTCTGCATAGATGAGGGCAGCCCATCCGTGTATATCTTTCAATGAACGGTATGTGGTAGGTTGGATGAGGGGATAGTCGGCATAGCTGGTGCTGCCGAGCAATTTACTGCCGCGCTCGAGATACAGTTCCACATTGTCTTTCAGAATGATAGTGCCTGTAAGATACGTGCCGGCAGGTACTACGACCGTTCCTCCACCTGCGGCGTTGCAGTCGGTTATGGCCTTGTTGATAGCTTGTGTGGCCAATGTCTTGCCATCGTTTATTGCTCCGTATGAACAGACGTCATACGATTTTGCTTCTGCTGATAATAGAGAAGACAGAATAAAGGCCGAAGCCATAAAGTTTTTTAATTTCATATTTTAAGTAGTTTTATTGTGGTCCGTCATGATGATAGATAAAATCGTCAAAGTAAGCCTGCCCTGTTTTGCAGGTTCGGTCTACAGTGTACGAATATAGACCTACTCTCACGCCTTTCCAGTCTTTGTTGTAGTTGACGAAAGCGTTTCCGCAGTCGGTATAGTTTGTTCCATCAATGCTGTAACTGAACTGATGGGAATGGGTCACTTCATCGAGTGTCAATTTGATATAGATATATTGATGTTTTTGATTTAGAGACGCGATGATTGTTGTCTTTTCTCCTGCTTCTATATAGACGACAGGCTTGGCCGAAACCATCATAACTCCGGCACCGCAATACAGTTTGCCAATACATTCCATGCCTGCACGCTGACCGTCTGCCAGTTTGCTGTAATCCAGTTTTACTGTTGCGCAACCACGGTATCCTATCACTTTCTGCGTGAACTGATTACGCGCTTTACGCAGAGAATCGGCCGACAGGGCGGTCACCTCCAACCAACCCTTGCGTGATGTCAATGACCAGTGCGTGTTGTCGGGATTGTGGTTGAATTGCCATTGCAGTCCGAGTGTAGCAGTATTAAACTTATCACTGGTGTTTGGGGTTGTTGGTTTGTCATAATATTTCACTGCCGGTTTCTTTACCATCTTCATCGGTTCCCCGATGCCGTTCCCGTCATTGTCTTTGCCGATGAAGGGGAAGCCGTCGCGCCATACTACGGGTTCCAGGTGAAGCACTCTGCCCAATGAGCGAGTCTCTTGGAAATGGTAAAACCACCATTCCCCTGTTGGTGTATCGACCAAAGCACCCTGATGGGGACCGTTAATGTTGGTTGAACCTTGTTCGAGAACTCTTTTCCCCTCGTAAGGTCCGTATATGCTTCGGCTGCGTAAAACGGTCTGCCAACCTTGTCCTACACCACCTTCCGGAATACTCAGATAATAATAACCGTCACGTTTTAAGAATTTCGTCCCTTCGGTCACCGGACCTTGATATACTGTAACACCCTCATCCAGAAGTCTTTTCCCGTCGGGCGACATCTTGTGTACTATGATGGGGCCTGCTCCATAGACACTATGTCCCAGATAAGCCTGTCCATCCTCATCCCACAACGGACAAGGATCTTCCCAACCGCTGACAGACTTCACGCACAAGAGGGGACTCCATGGTCCTGCGGCAGACTTGGAACAGGTCATGAAAAGTCCGTCTTTTGGTGTACAGACAAAAATATAGAAAACGCCATGATGATACCTTAAAGACGGTGCCCATGTACCTTCGGCATAACGTTTCATTTCTGAATATCCGGGCAGCGGTATGCTGTCATATACCCTAGATAGAAAATGCCAGTTTACCATATCGTCCGACTCCAGAATATTCATTCCCATATAATGAAATTCCGAACATGTCATATAATATTTGTCGCCTACCCGTATCACATCCGGATCGGAGTAGTCGGCGTTCAGCACAGGATTGGCATAATAACCATTACCTTGGTCGCCCCAACGCATGTCTTTATCTTGAGCCTTGATAGTAGATGGCAACAAGATGAAGAGGATGCTTGTCAATATGAGTGTAATATGTCTCATGATAAGATGTAAGTCGGTCGTTCTCAGAGTGCAAATATAAATATATTATTTGACTGGACAATGATACGGTGATAAAAATGTTGGAAATACGATGCGCCTTTATCCGTTTTCATTTCCGCGTCGTGCGAGAAAATTTTCCTTGTGCGCAAATT
>NZ_CALMHT010000055.1 GCF_937863835.1 uncultured Prevotella sp. | reverse complement strand
AGGGCTTCCGCCTCGATGCACGACCTACGCAGAAGGGCCTGTATATCCGCCGAGGTAAGACAGTGGTGGTGAAATAAAAAAATGTTTACTCAGGTTTTATACTTAGCGTTTGTACTGTTGTCAAAAATTCAGATATCACTTTGCCCAATCTTGGATTGTCCAATCTTGAAATGATAGCTGCATAATTTAAGATTCCGTCAGCATCCCTAATATCTGCTGACAAAAAAGCAAATTCAGACTTACGTTCAGATGATTTAAACCAAAATTCAAATAGTCGGTTACGCATACTTTGTTTGCTGTCACCAGTTTCACAAATATAAAGAAGGGTGGTATTTGATGCTTCAAAAAATTCATAGATAATCGAAATGATAGCCTTCCGTAATTTAGAATCACGAGGGGATTTTTTATCGTTTGTGTTGGCTATAATAAATTGATAAGTATCGTCACTCGTCAATAACTCGTCCTCTAAAAAACTTATAGAATAGTCTACCCCAAAATCTGTTACAAATCTGAAAGAATGTTTGTCTCTAGATGCAGTAACATGGTAGGGTGAATGAGAGTTGATACGCTTGAGGTCTAAATTTACCATACTTCAAAGAAGGTTGCGTCTTGGCCTGTGCGTTTTTTATACTCAGCTTTCATTTTCTTTTCCAACTTTTCTACGAAGTCATGTTTACGCTTGCGAGAAGCTTCAAATCTTCGTAGAGCTTCTTCTCTTGTCATTTTGACATTTTCTCTCTCTTCCATCATTTCCACTTTGCTTTGTTTTGATGTTGCAAATATAATACAAAAAAATCGATTAAACGAACAGAATAGAAATATTTTTTATTCATGAGCATGAAAATTTCATATAAAAACGCTGCGTTTATGTATGCCTTTTCTGTCCTTTTTTACTAAATTATTTGGCGGTCTGCCCTAAATATGCTATATTTGCCAGATGAGAACCTGAAAACACAGAGATGTTGTTTGGGAATAAAGAGGATTAAAATTGAGACGAATATGAAGCACATATCCACTATTATAGCAGCATTATCAGCAGTATTGTACATCCTGCCGATGCAGGCTAAACAGATTACGCAGCAGCAGGCACGGCAGCAGGCGGCAGCCTTCATGCAGCAGCATGGCATGACCGTAGCGACTGGTGCCACCTCCATGGCCAAATCGGCCGTCACGGGTACAACCAGTGCCACAGGTACAACCGCCGATGCCGCCTATTACGCCTTCAACGACGAGAGCGGCAAGGGCTTCGTCATCATCTCGGGCGACGACCGCACAGACGCCGTGCTCGGTTACAGCGACAGCGGTACCTACAACGAGGACAGTCTGCCAGAGAACATGAAGGCATGGTTGCAGGGCTATGTACGACAAATCCGTTATATCGACTCCCTGGGCATCACCAGCGAGGCGACTGCCAAGGCAAAGTCATCCACGCTCACCGTGGCGCTCCACGATTCCATCGCTCCGTTGATAAAGACCAAATGGGATCAGGGCGCACCTTACAATAATCTCTGTCCGCTGATGGTTGGTGGACGGTGCCAGACAGGTTGTGCAGCCACAGCGCTGGCGCAGGTTATGTATTACCACCAGTGGCCGCAGGATGTCACGGCAGGAATACCCGCTTATGATGAACATTTACTTAATAAGCTCCACAGAGATTCCCTACCTCCCGTCCAGTTCGAATGGAGCAAGATGTCGCTTGAGAAGACTGACGTGGACAACTCCATCGCCACACTGATGGAATATTGCGGATATGCCGTGAAAATGAGTTACGGTGTGAATGTGTCACTTGCGACATCCTCGTACATCCCTTCCGCTCTCTCCGAATGCTTCGGTTATGACAAAGGAATCAGATGTGTTTATAGAAATGTTTATACAATCAGCGGTTGGGACAATCTCATCTACAATGAACTGGCTGGCGGCAGACCTGTCATTTATGGCGGACAGGCATACAACTGTGGTGGACACGGATTCGTCTGCGACGGTTATGACGGCAACGGTCTGTATCATATCAACTGGGGATGGAGTGGACTATACGACGGATACTTCAAACTGTCCGTTCTCCAGCCCTTTTCTTCAGAAGACTATACAGG
>NZ_CALMHT010000054.1 GCF_937863835.1 uncultured Prevotella sp. | reverse complement strand
CTCCTGTTATGTAGGAGCTTATAAGAACGAAGGCTTCGGACATGTTATTTATAATCCAGTCTTTCTGAATTTTGACAAAGGTAAGAACGGTATCGCTCTTTTCCGTATCTTCGAAGGGGAAAAAGAAGAAAAAAAGAAGGATATGACCCAGGCTGAGGTGCAGAACCTGTTGGATGCGGGCGACAATCCTTTGCTGCAATATTTGGGCAACGCCAAACAAAAAGAGTATTTTCAGAATCTGGTCTATTCGTTGGTCAATGATTTCGCCAAGTCTCACAAGGATATATTTGAAAAGGGCAGATTCGCCTCACAATGGGGAACAATACGTAGTATCGCCTCACAGCATAAAGATAAAATTACTATCGAAACAGAGATAAAAGAATACATATCACACGGTGTGGCACAAGACCAATGGGACAAAAAACGGCGAAAAGACCTTCTGCTGAAATTCATTAATGATACAGATAGCAGTTATACACAAATGGCAGTTATTAACCTTGCCGCTGAAATGGCAAAATTAGCTCATAAATAATTATGGAAGATAAATCACTATATAAATATCGCTTCATTTCGCAAATTGTGATTGAAGCCGTTACGCCACTTGCTGTCGGTTCCGGTGATAAAGACATCATCACAGACGCAAGAGTGGTTAAAGATGTGAATGGATTCCCCTATATACCAGGCACAACACTAGCTGGAATCATACGTCATGCGGTAGGGGAACATAACTCTGAATCGCATATATGGGGATTCCAAAAAAAGAATGGTGGCAGAGGATCTCAAATCATCTTCTCTCATGCTAACATTATGAATGAAGATGGCACAGTAACAGACGGATTCGCAAAGAAATCGGATTTTCTGAATCATTTCACTGATCTGCCTATTCGCCAGCATGCTAAAATCAATGAGAAAGGTACTGCTGCAGACACTGGTAAGTTTGATGAGGAGATCGTATACAAAGGCACACGATTCTGCTTTGAGATAGAACTGATGATGACAGCGGAACAGGAAAAATCAGATAAAGCCGCCTTCGACCGCATCTTATCGGAATTGTATCGTAAATCATTCAGAATAGGAGGTGGCACCAGAAGTGGATTCGGAGAAGTGAAAGTGGTTTCCTGTAAACAAAGGACACTTGACCTCTCGGATGAAAAAGATATGCAAGCCTATCTGCAAAAGTCATCATCATTAGCAGATTCCTCGTTTTGGGCATCTGCTGAGGATTCCAATGCACAAGAAATAGAAGATATAAATTGGACCACGTACAGACTGGAACTGAAACCTGACGGCTTCTTCCTTTTTGGTTCAGGGTATGGTGATAACGAAGTGGACATGACCCCCGTAAAAGAATCTTATATAGACTGGACTGGAGAGTATGCCGTATTTAAAGATGGAAATATCCTCATTCCCGCTACATCCGTCAAAGGAGCTTTGGCACATCGTGTGGCCTATTATTACAATCTGAATACAGGTTATATGGCCGATCAACACGATTCAACTGATTTTAAGGACCACGTGGGGAAAAACAATGAAGCGGTGAAGATTCTGTTCGGCACTGAAGATACGGATGATCCCAATGTTCAGAGAGGTCATGTGATGATATCCGATGTAATCCAAGAAGAATCAGGGAAACCGACCGACAAGATACTGAATCATGTATCAATAGACCGATTTACAGGTGGTGCCATTGACGGTGCATTATTCTCGGAGAAGGTGACTGATTGTGGTGATGATAACTTTGTACTCACCATCATGGTGGAGAAAAAAGCTATTGGAGAAGAAATAATAAGAAAATCATTGGAATCTGCACTTGATGACATCTGTCATGGATTACTTCCGCTAGGTGGCGGCGTAAACAGGGGCAATGGTGTCTTTATCGGTGATTTAACGAAGGAGGATTAATTATGGATTATAAAGATATAAATTTTGAAGCCAATTATGAGGGCTATATATGGATGAGTGATAGTGCAAAACCTATAGTTCTACATCATTCAGCACTTGACAAATCGGCTTTCGAACAAGGCAATCCGTTTGTCATAGAAGGTCAGCTGTTTGATAAGAAGAACAAAAAAACACTTGGCATCAAATATGTAGATGGATGTTATCTGATACACTGTTATGATGTAACAGATGAGGAACAGGAACTAGTGAAAGAATACATATCTAACCGTATAGACGACAAGAAGCTGAAGTTCATACAGCGATGGAGAGAACAAGAAGATGAGTTCTGCGAAGGAATGAAGTCCTTACAGCCCGCAGAACTTGTATTTGTCGGTTTCGGTGATAAAAACAATAAGGAGGAGTAACTATGACAACAATAAAAGCACCGTTTAATTTTGTACCGTTATCCACTCAGGTCTATTTTCCAGACTGGGCGGACCAGATATCACAAGACATCCCATTCAGCGATGGTATGAGTGGCATCATTGATTTAAAGATAACAGCAGAGTCTCCCATTTTTGTCCGTAACGGACATACGAAGAAGGATGCCGAAGGTAAAACTGAGGCATACAAATCCTTCAGCAAGACGAGCGATGGGCGATATTTCATACCTGCCACTTCTATCAAAGGAGCTATACGCAACGTATTGGAAATTATGAGCCTTGGGAAAATGAATATTGTTCAAAATGAAAGTTTCAGTATCCGTGATCTTAGCAATGGAACGGATGGCTTATTTTACAAAAACAAGATTAAGCCAGAAAATATCCATTGTGGATGGCTAAAACTTAATAACGATAGATATCTACTGAACGACTGTGGATTGCCTTGGAGAATCTCAGAAGAGGAACTAGATAATAAATATGGCTGCGGTTTGGAAAACTTTGTTAAAAATGGTGACTTTAAGAAGGATGAGAACAGAACAGCAAAGGCTAAATATAAACTATTCGGTACGAATAGTCTGCACAACTCATTTTCACCTGACGATGATTTGAGAGAAAGTCAAAATGTAGACAATAGATTGTTTGTGAAATTCGATGATGAGGGCGAATCAGGAACCATCGTTTTCACTGGACAACCTGGACAAAGGAAAAAGAAAAACAAACCCAATAAGAAAGGCACCTATTCATGGGAGAACAAATATTACGAATTTGTTATTCCTGACAATATAGAAAAAGATAATATAGAAGTAGATGATTACACGATAGATGAGTTCTTGTCTATTCATAAGAACTCGCCTGACTTCAACGATTTCAGAAAAAAATTACTTGATGGTGATCCTATTCCAGTATTCTTTATGTATGATAAGAATGACGATACAGTGGTAGACAGCATCGGATTGTCATATATGTACAAATATCCAGCATTCAACTCTATCTATAATGCCATACCTGCAGACTTCCTGTTTAAGGACAGCCATGATTTGGCCGACTGCATTTTTGGATATTCATTAGATAAAAAGAAGCTTAAAGGAAGAGTGCAGTTTACAAATGCATTTGCCACTGAACATATCCAAGAATGCACAGAGACGAATTTCGCCTTATCGAGTCCCAATCCGTCGTATTATCCTTTGTACTTGGGAAACGGACAAACATGGAATAGTGAAAAAGTTAAGATAGCAGGTAGAAAGCGTTACCCTGTAAGGACTAACATCCTATCCAACAAGGCGACTGATGCCATGACATCCTATGCCATCCCATTGGACAAAGGTGTCGTCTTTAAAGGAAGAATATTTTTTCATAATCTCCGGGAAGTAGAGCTTGGAGCATTATTGTCAGCATTAACTTTCCATGACACAAGTGAATGTTTCCATAATATCGGTCAGGGTAAACCTTTAGGGTATGGAAAGATAAAGGTTGAAACGACTTTGTCTAATTCAAAATTATCTAAGCAAGAACTTCTGGACATATTTACAACAGAAATGAATGATTTTGTCAGAGGAGAATGGAAAAGATTGCCCTCTATAACAGAATTGCTAGCCATGGCCCGAGGTATAACTGCTGAACAAGAAGGGAAATTTACCTATATGAAGATGAATACCAATCGTGCAGAAAACGAATTCCTGACAGGTAAAGAAGAATATGCTAAAGGATATCAATTGGGCTCGTTTTCGGAAATTATCAATGGCAATGTACCAAGATGTGCGTTTGTCGGGAATGTCAAGGAAAGTCAACAGAGAATCAATGAAGAAAAGATACAAGAAGAGAAACGTAAAAAGGAACGTGAATTCGACCTTATGCTTGAGGAAGCAAAAGCATTACTGGAACATAATGACCTAAAAGGCGCTCAAACTAAAATAGCAGAGCTGGAAGCGTATGCATTCGGAATAGGTAGTGATAAAATCCAGGCGATAAAAGACCGTATTAATTTCACACTGAATGAACGTAAGCAGCAATTCACAGAACTGAAATCACAAGCTGATGCCTTATTCAGTAATAAAGAATATGAAAAAGCATTGGAAACATATAATAGGGCTAGTCAATATGAAGACAGCCTCAAGTATATAATAAAGGAATGCGAAGAGAAAATTGCGAAGAGATCATCTATAGCCAATTCTAGCATCGAAGAATTTCTATCTGCCATTAAACTAGCATCCATTGAAGCCTTTGCAGGTAATCTTAAAAAGAGAAATGAGTTACAGCAGATTGTTCAAGAAGATATTCCTTTTATCGTGAAATTTTTAAAGGTACAAATTCCACTTTTGAAGAAGGACAAGCAGAAAGCTTGGATGAGTCAAAGTAAATGGGCTTCTATTGCGAAAGTTATTGGTCAGGAAAAAGCGGACTCGATTTTTAACAAAATAAATAAATGATATGGCAAGCATTCATATATCATTGGTAGGCGGGCAAACATATCCCGTATACCTGGGAATATCAGACAATTTGCCTGATAAGATTATTCTCATTCACTCGGAAAGATCCAAGGAGGAGGCAGAGCGTATAGCAAAAGAGGCAAATCTGCCAACTGAATATGTGCTGTTCGACCCGGTTAATGTCAATAAGATATTTACACAAGCGACAAAAATGAGGGAATCATTATCTCCTGATAACCAATATATGATTAATATCACTAGCGGTACAAAGGTCTGGACTATAGCATTCTATGAGATATTCAAAGACCTTACTAATGTGGAATTTATTTATATTGACCAGAATAATATTATCTACAATCTGACAAAGAATACACAGTCGCCAGCAAAAGTCGTTCTTGATACGGAATTGGTACTCAGACTGAATGGGACAAAAATAAAGAAATTAACTAGTCTAAAAGACTATAATGAAGAGGATAAAAAAGTCTTGAATCAAATAAAGGAAGTGAGGAGTAACGCTTTCATCACCGAATTTAATATTCTTACAATACCTCAAAAGATGAATCAAGTAAATAGCGTAAAATTCAATAATGAAGGAATTTTTGAAACGCCATTGGGAAGTACAGTAGAATGGAACAAAAAAGAAGGTGTCGTATCAATGTCTCTTAAAAACAAACATGGAAATATAAAAAGTAAAAAATTAAAATCACCACATGTGACGGATATCGTTTTCTTCTCGGGATGGTTTGAGTATGAAATAGCAGAAATGTTATCTCACTGGAAATATGCTAAAGAGATTATTATGAATGTCGTATTCCCGTATAATGACGATAAGCCCAAAAATGAAATAGACGTTATTGTAAATACAGGAAACAGACTGCTGTTTGTGGAATGCAAGACTCAAATAAATGATATAACCGATATAGACAAATTCCGTACAGCCATTAAAAACTATGGGGGAATGGGATGTAAGGGACTTTTCATTACAGAAGCGACGATGAAAGATACAGCAGCAGAAAAATGTAAAGACAGCGATATTCTCTGTTTCAGTTTACAGGATTGTGGTAATCTGATGGATCCTCAAAAGGCCCTTTCTATGAAACTGGAAACGGAATTATTTGAAATCAACAAAAAATAACCAGATGGGTAGAAAAGTTTTTATATCAGTGCTTGGAACGGGCTTTTATGGTCCATGTAAATACCAGAAGGATTCTTTTATTTCTGAAGAATCCAGGTTTATTCAGAAAGCAACATTGAATTATATAGGTACTGCGGATTGGAGTAAAGACGATATCGGATACATATTACTTACCGATTTGGCAAGAACGATTAACTGGAATGAACCTGTAAATGGGATCAAATATAACAG
>NZ_CALMHT010000053.1 GCF_937863835.1 uncultured Prevotella sp. | reverse complement strand
ACATATTTATTTTTTGTCGATGTTCACCTTTTTCTTGTCGATGTTCATATCCGTTTAGAGTTTTTTTTATAAATTTGCGTATTTTGATATAAAATATTCAACCTATAGAAAAGACATGAAAAGAAAACAACAAGAAACCGATTCCGCTCTTCTCACCGAAGTACGGAAGAGTTATGTGAGACCAAAAATCAAAGTGTTGGAAACGGACATTGAGAAGAGTTTACTGACAGATTCTTACACAAGAGTGGGAGCAACCTCTGTTGAAGGCTGGGGCGGCGATACCAATATGGGACCAACCGCCCCTGTAACTGATCCCGATGAATAAACTTTAATCCATAAACAATTTGACAATGAAAAAAGCAAATATCAAAATAGCCATGTTGTTGCTCATTGCAGCCACGACTACCGCCGCATGCGGTTCGGCGGATGATAACAAAGACAACAGTGAATCTACTGCTCAGACGGTCAGAGTAACGGCTGCCGTGGACAATATGCAGACACGCGCTACTGATGCCACTACAGACAATCTTTCAGAATTCGGGCTGTATATCAATCCGGACGTGAGCGCTGTTTCGCCTGTCTGGAACAACAGCCAAGTGAATAAAACATCCGGGGCATGGAGTCTGGCAACCCCCATCACATGGTACACCGACAAGACGGCTTTCGCAGTGGCTTATGCGCCTTACCAGACCGTTTCGCCTGTGAATACATCTGACGCAACGATGACTCTTTCTGCCAATACTTCAGAGACTTCGGAGCCTAAAGACTGGCTGTACTTCTATCAAGCTACATATAACCCGAAGGCAGACACACCGCTACCCGTCACTTTCAGTCATGCCATGAGCCGACTGCGCATCAATATCAGTATGAATACTGAACTTGCCGGTTACAGCGTGACAAAAGTATGGGTGGAAGGTACCATGACGAATGGGACACTCACAATGTCGGCAACACCTGCGGTGACCGCTTCGGGAGATGTCGCCAATGTCTATGCCACCCACACGGACGAAACAGTAGCCAATGCCTGGTCGGCATATCTTGTGCCGCAGAACGTAAGCGCCGGAACGCTGAAAATACATATCACTGTAAGCAAAGACGGCACATCACATTCTTACACTTATTCACATACCGCTGCCGTCACTTTCGAGATGGGCAAGGCTTACGGACTTTCGCTCACCCTCGGTAAATATGCAGTCACGCTCAATGCCAGCGGCATTACCGGATTGACGGGTTGGGATACAGACAACACAGAATCCTTGGGTTAATGCGAGAGAAGACAAACAAAATAGATAACACTGTAAAAACAAAAATAAGATGAATAAGATAAAGACCTTATTATATGGAACTGCATGCATGATGGCAGCTGCGATGCCCCTTACGGGGTGTTCCACTGCCGACCTTGCAGAAGGTGGCAGCATCAGTTCTGTGCAAATCAATGTGAGCGACTTCCCTGCTTTCTCGGGTGAAAGCACGGCGCCTAAAACACGGGTTACTATCGAAGCTGGAAAATCGGCTTGGGCGGCAAACGATGAGATTCTGCTGAAAGTGACCGACGACAAGAATAAAATCTCTACCGCCACCGCCACTTACGACGGAACTGCATGGAAGCTCGGCTCTACACTCACATCATCCACCACCACAGCCAAGGTGGAGGCATATTATGCACCCAACTATGAATGGGTAAACAATGCACTGACGCTGAAAACAGGAAAGACAGCAGGTACGGACGAAATGTTGAGCTACCAATCAGAAACAAGTGTGGATGTGACAAGCGGCATCAGTATCGCTTTCGCAGCACGCAAATACTGTCGTCTGAGCATAATCGCGGATGCAGGCAAAACGGTAACACTGACCAGCACAGAATTCACCGCCAACGACGATAAGACGACTGCTGCGAATGGTCTCACAACCACCGCCAATGCCAATGGCAACGCCTACTTCTATGGAATATGGACGGGAAGTGCCAAACTGTCGCCAAAGGTGGATAACATAGAATATACAAAAATAGTGGCTAATGCCTCAGTGGCATTAAAAACTTATTACATGAATGGCGTCAGAAGAGTCTCTTTCGGTGACTATTATTTTAACGACGGAAGTTGGGGTACCCTTGAAGAACGGACTGGGCATACTCCGATAGGAGTGGTCATCTATATGGGAGACCCTACGGAAAACGACCCGACTTTAAAACGCGACCATCCTAACTGTACACACGGAGTGGCATTAAGTCTCAATACAATATCCGATCGTCCAATGGCATGGCAATCCAGCTATGATGCAAATACAAATATATCTGATTGGATAGTAACCTATAACACTCAGCACCCAGAAAAACAGTTTCAGAAAATAGCCGCACCGACTGGGAGTGAGATTTTTAATTCATCAGCATATCAAGAGTACAAAGCTGGATGGAACCTTCAAGGATATAACAATACCAAAGCCATCGAAGCATATAATGCTGCCAATACTGAGCAGCAAGTTGACGTTATTCAAACTGTTGGATATTATAGAGAAGATGTTAAGGCACCGTCAACTTCGAGTGACTGGTATTTGCCATCAGCACGTGAGTTTTATGTACTACTGAATGGTGGCTTTCCCACCCCTGCCCCTACAGACAATCCTGAAGTAGTAGATTACAATAAATTTGGAATGAATTTAAACTGCGGAAAAGCCAATACAGAATTTATCAATACTCGAATTGCCAACTCTGGTGTATCATCAGTTGCTTCATTGCCCGGTTATTTGTGGACAAGTACTGAAGCTGTGAGGAAGAGTGGCAGTCAACTGGATAAGGGCTATGCTTGTGTTGCGGTATTTAAGAGTAATAATCTGTCAAATTATTACTATGTGGGCTCCGTGTATGAAAACGGCGATGACTGTAAAAAAAGCAATTTCGAAAATACTAATGCGTTCGCGGCATTAGCATTCTAACAATCATCTTTTCCGCCCCGCCGCTCATCCTCTCCCCAATCAATTGGGAAGGCCCAAAGCAGCGGGGCGGATTGTGTATTTATCATTTTTGTTTCATTAAGATTTAGTACCTATCCACTTTCGTAATCTTTTCACATAACCATATTCAATCAGGGGCGTTTCTCCTTATCTTTTCGATATTCCGAGATAATGAAGTGTTCCAATTCTTCACGGTCGGGCAGATGCAATTGATAGGTGGAAACAAACAGATTGTTATCCATTGAGCCCAGTGCATATTCCACCATTTTAGCTCCTTTGCGAGTACACAGAAGAATTCCTACGGGTGGATTGTCACCCGGTTGCATTTCGTTTTCGGCGTAGTAACCGACGTATGCATTCAACTGCCCTATGTGCTCATGGCGGAACTCGTCATTTTTTAATTCCACAATGACGTTGCAATGCAAAATACGATTATAAAATACGAGATCGGCAAAGTAGTACTCATCATCAATCACTATACGTTTTTGACGAGCCTCAAAGCAAAATCCTTTACCCATTTCCAATAAGAAATTTTGCAAATGACTCACCAATGCCGTTTCTAAGTCACTTTCAGTAAAGACATCTTTTGCTTTCAATCCAAGGAACTCGAACGTATAAGGGTCACGGATTTGTAAATCAAATATTTGTTGATCTGTCTGGACGTTGGTCTGCATCATTGCCCTAAGTTTGTCTTTCGACAAGCCAATGCGGATATGTAGATTCGATGAAATCTGGCGGCGGAGTTCTCGCACGCTCCATGTCCCCTTGATGCATTCTGTTTCGTAGAAAAATCGAATCAAGGGGTCGTCAATGGTTAAGAGTTCCCGAATATGGGAGAACGACAGCATTGATATGAGCCGTTTGGCTGGAGTGACGAATTAGTGCGACACTGTCGCACCTTTTTCAAGATTGGTGTCATTGAATAACACAAAGTCAGAAGTCAATAAGTGCGATGTCGTCGCACCTTTTTCTATTAATTGAGAAATCAATCAATGGATAATTCAGATAAAACAATCTTGAATATTTCAAAAGAGTAGCATCGATTCTGCTTCCCTTCATTTTTTGAGCGAGTGTTGTGATGACCCTATCTCCATACTCAGCCCTGTCTTTACCTCTTTGTTCATACTCCACAATATAGCCACCGATAATCTAATTTCTCAACATCGCAGACTGGTTAATCGTTTTGTTAGCGATACCAAGCATCGATTGGTCAACCAGTCGTATGTTTTCTGCTAATTGTTCAAAGGAAAGTCCTTGGTTAGTATTCATGGCTGCAAAGTCACAAAAAAGTTGTCTCATGGCAGGCATAAGGATAAGAAAATTCAAACAAAATGCGTTTTTGCACTATTTGCATCTTTATCAAAGGATGTAAGAGATACCGTAAACGAGTGGAATATCAAAATAAAATGCGATTATTTTTTCAGAATCGGTTATGACAGTAACAGATCACATTCGTAAAAAGGTGTCGTCCGCAGTACATACGCATGCAGCGGACAGGTTTCAGCAGCAGGAGCCAAGGGCTTCACCCTCTGTTTCGACGGCGGCACCTCCTGCATCGATGCAGCCACCGCCACGGCAGGACCTGTCATGAAGGTGTACTACGACTTGCAGGGCGGTAGCGTTCCATGTTGTGAGCAATCATGGTAGGGTACAGGTATCAGGAACTGCGGTAGCAGCCAATTAGTAAGACCGAAACGGCATCTCCCATTCGGGCAAGGATAGAATATTGGAAAAAGAAATGGAATATTTTGTTGTCTCAGAAAAATATCGTATCTTCGCAGAATAATCATATATAACAGGTAATCATCATGGATATAGACGATGTAAAAGGCATTCCTTACGGAATCTCAAACTTTGAGGATTTAAGAACGAATAATTTCTATTATGTGGACAAGACGATGTTCCTGCCCACATTGGAACGTGCCGCTAATTTCCTGTTTCTGATTCGTCCCCGACGATTCGGCAAGAGTATGTTCCTCTCCATGATGAGTGCCTACTATGATATAGAGAAGGCTGACAGATTTGATTCGCTTTTCGATGGTCTTTGGATCAAGGAACACCCTACGAAAGACAAAAACAGATATCAGGTGTTATATTTCGACTTCTCCAAAGCAGGATTCTCCGTATCCGGACAAGACATGATGGATAGCTTTAATGCGTACTGCAGCATCGTAATCAATAAATTTGCGGAAAAGTATGCCAAATATTACAAACCGATGTTTGTGGAGGAAATCAAAAATATACCGACTGCAAAAGATAAACTGAGTTATATTGCCGAAGAAGCAAAAGACACCAATTATCAATTGTATCTCATCGTGGATGAATACGATAACTTCACGAATGTGATATTCAGTCAGAACGGGTCGGATGCACTCAAGTTGCTCACGCATGCAAGCGGATTCTACCGTGAATACTTCAAGGTGTTCAAGCCTATGTTCAGCCGTATCCTGATGCTGGGCGTGAGTCCCATCACGCTGAATGAGCTGACAAGCGGCTACAACATCGCCACGAACATCAGCAACGATGAGCGGTTCAATGCCATGCTGGGGTTCTCCGAGACGGATGTGCGCCGGATAATTACCTATTATCAGCAGCACGGACTGATGCAGAATGACCTGGAGGCGATGATCACGGAAATGAAACCTTGGTATGACAACTATTGCTTTGCAAAGAATTGTCTGAAAGACCCACGAATGTTCAACTGCGACATGACGCTATATTATCTGAACAATCAACTGGACCTTAACTGCGCTCCTGAAGAGATGGCAGACGTGAATATCCGCACGGATTATACCAAACTCCAGATGCTGGTGAAGATGGACAAGCAGAGCGACCGACTGAGCGTAATACAGGAAATAGCCGACAAGGGCTATTTGGACATGAGGCTGGTCACCTCCTTTCCCTCGGAAGAAATAGCCGATGGTGATAATTTCCAGAGTCTGCTGTATTATTATGGTATGCTCACCATGACGGACGTGTATCGCGGCAGAATCCGCATGGGCATCCCCAACAACTGCGTGAGGGAACAGTACTATCAATATCTGCTGAAATACTTTGATGGACGCAAGATGATGGATATGAAGCGGTATTCCGACCTGATGGTTGCCTTTGCCTACGACGGCGAATGGCAGGAGACGCTTACCTTCCTGGCTGAGAAATACAAGGAGAACTCGTCTGTACGCGATGCGATAGAGGGTGAGCACAATATTTCCGGTTTCTTCAAGGCTTACTTCTCCATCATGGATTATTACCTATTGTGCCCCGAGGTGGAGATGAACAAGGGATATTGTGATTTTCTTCTTCTTCCGAACAAGCAGCGCTTCGACGATGTGGAGCACAGTTATATCATCGAACTGAAGTATTCCAAGAAGGATGCACCTGAGAGTGAGATACAGGCTAAATACGATGAAGCTGTGGAACAGTTGCACCGCTACAGCGAGGATAAGCTCGCCCGCCAGTTGGCGGAGGGCACCACGCTGCATCTCATCGTATTGCAGTTCCGCGGGGCAGAACTGCTCAGGTGCGAGCAACTGTAAATCTTTATCCCACCGTGCGAGTTGATTTTCCTTCAAGGATAATTTTTTTTCCTTAAAGGAAATTTTTTTTTGGCGGTGCGCAATTTTTTTCGCACGACGCGCAATTTTTTTCGCACGACGCGTAATTTTTCTCGCACGACGTGCAATTTCAACGGTATGATTTCTGATTTATTTTAACACGCAGAAAACAGAAAATTGTATTAACGAATGTGAATTTCTGTAAGTGTTTGTAAAGTGAATATATGCTAAATTTGTTTTGTCAACTATTTTAATTATCAACAATCATCAAATGTTGTTATATTTAATAGATTATACGAATTAGAATAAACAAGTAATTGTTGTATAATATCAAATCGTTTTATCATCTTGTTTTCTTATTTGTGATTTTGCAAAAGTATCGTTTTTTTGGTTAAAATCCAAAT
>NZ_CALMHT010000052.1 GCF_937863835.1 uncultured Prevotella sp. | reverse complement strand
TACGCATGATGCCTTTTCTTGCAAACCGTGCGGGGGTATTTCCACACCGTCGCGCGGGAAAAATTGCGCGTCGCCAAAAAAAATTATCCTTCAAGAATAAAAAATTTCCCTTCAAGGAAAATAAAATTGTGCAGACCATACAAAATTGGGAATTATTTCATATATTTGCGCTATTGAATATATCAAAATACCCGTCTATGAAAAAGTTTATGGTATTTATTTTCATATCCATATCAATTGGATATCTCTATTCTTGCAGCGATAACGACAATATTACTGGTAATGAAAACTCTCAAGACACATACGATGTGTCTGTGAACCATGTTGTCATCAATCAATTCTATGGGGGAACGAACAATAAGGGGACAGCTTCACATTGTTTTGCAGAACTATACAACTGTACTGAAAAAGACCAATCGCTTAACGGATGGAGTTTATGGTATAAAGGAGCAAAAAGCGATACGTTAAATACGAACGGATGGAAACATTTGTTACTTAAAGGCATCATTCCTGCGC
This sequence comes from uncultured Prevotella sp., assembly GCF_937863835.1. GTDB lineage: Bacteria > Bacteroidota > Bacteroidia > Bacteroidales > Bacteroidaceae > Prevotella. Next base: position 19,439 of record NZ_CALMHT010000052.1, on the reverse strand, counting down.
ACAGTTCTTTTCTGATAAGAGGTAATGAATATGCATGCAACAAGAAAGCTCATAATGTGCTAATAACAGACCCGGACCAAGAGTGGAATATCTACTTCAATACAAAAGGAATGACACTGCTGCTTAAAAGTGATACGACTTCGATAGGCGAGGATTCGACTGTTTTCAATAACACCACCCATAAACCGGTCATTTCCAACTATGTAGATATGTTGGCTATACATGGCAACGACCAGACAGCAGAAGATATTGTATCGCAATTCGAAGGTAATGCTACATATTCGCAATCATCTAAACGAAGTATACGAAGACAATACTTCCAGGATACAGACCTTAATGAAGCTGACACGGAAAACGGTGACTGTGTCACCATAGATTATTCTTCGACAGATTCAGCCTTCATTGCTTGGGCACGACCCAGAAATTCCACACAAGGGGCTTGGTACAGTAGTGATATGCCTGAGTATAAAGAATCTACTCAACTATATGATGATTCGATAAATGTATTGACTACTTCTATAACGACGAGTCCATACAGCAGCCACTCTTTCACGTGGCAGATGCCTCTGGAAGCCTCCGACGGAACTGTAACGATATCGAAGTCGCCGTCAATGACCAGTCAACTTACAATAACAGCAGAACGCACGATAAACGCAAAGAAAAGTGCAGCCGTCTTCAGGGCAGCGACCACGCTTCTGGATCCGGGCACTACCTATTATTACAAAATCACAAGTGGAAAAGCATATTCTCCCTTATACTCGTTTACCACGGGCTCAGAGGGAAGTTCTTTCACATTCCTCCACACATCCGACACGCAAAGTTCTACCGAAAAAGGATATATCACGTATGCCAACGCCCTTAGCATGGTAATGGAAACGTATAAGCCCCAATTTGTAATACAGACGGGAGACGAGGTGGAAACCAACTATTTTGAAGATGAATGGCGTTGGTTGATTAATAAGAATAAGACGACAATGGCTCAGATACCTTATTTTCCGACTGTCGGTAATCATGAGCAGACCATAATTTATCCTGCTACGGCATTCAGAGAACATTTTTCTGTACCGTCCAACACTTGTACGGATTCTAACGTAACCCCAGGTACTGCATATTCATTCGACTGGGGGAAAGTACACTTTGTGGTCCTCAACACTCAGGATAAGACAACTCTTCAGACACAAGCCGAATGGTTGCGAAATGATCTCAATAATTACAAAAACGGGAATATCATCGTCTGCATGCATCGCGGTGTTTATGATATCAGCGGTATTGTTACCGATATTTCATCCACTTTCGCTTCCATATTTGAAGAATACAACGTATCACTTGTGCTTTATGGGCACGACCACTGTTATATGCGTTCGGTTCAGAACAACAGTTGTAAAACTATTCATCTACAGACAGGTAGCAGTGGAATAAAGCAAACGGCTCCTGGCGTAAAATTACCTTCGTATACAGATATAATCGCTACCCCTGAACTGCCTACTTTCTCGGTGATAACCGTCAATTCTTCCGAGATAAAAGTACATACAGTGACGGTCAATGATACCGAAGGAATCACTCCACTAGAGGGGAACAGTTCGGTATTGAAGTCTACAGAATCAATGAATGTAGACTTCAGTATACCGCTGAAATAATAAGATACGTCTTATTTATTTGATATAATTCCGACTTTCCCTGATTTAACACCCTTGGATGTAGCTACAAGGGTTATCTTCCCTGCTTTCTCTTTAGTCTGGACAATCGCTGTGCACTGTCCAGAGAAGAGATGCATCTGAGGTTGCTGGAACGGATCGAGACTGCAAGGATCGCCATTGGCACTGGCACGGAAGATGCCTGCTCCACTTACATTAAACTTAACCAGACTACTGTCCATCGGACAGAGATTGCCGTCTTTATCTACCATTCTCACTGTGACGTAAGCCAAATCTTTACCGTCTGACTTCAATGTGCTGACATTTGATATCAGTTGAATATGGTCGGGTTTGCCGGCTGTCTTGACAATCTTTGTATCAGCAACATTGCCGTCTTTATCATAAGCCACCACCTTCAGTTCACCTGGTTCATACACAGCATCGTTCCACATCAGACGATAACGTTGCTGCAATGTTCCATCTGTACGTTTACTGATTTTGCCCTGACTCTTTCCGTTGATGAAAAGTTCAGCCGACGGATAATCGGTGTAGACGAATACAGGGGTTGCCTGCCCTTCACGTCCCGGCCATGTCCAATGGGGAAGTATATGAAGGGTATGTTCGCGAGTGTTCCACAGACTGCGATACAGATAGTAACGGTCTTTCGGGATACTAGCCAGGTCGATCATGCCGAACATACTGCTGTGATTGGGCCACGCATCCGTATCGTAAGGCGAGGGTTCGCCCAGATAGTCGAAACCAGTCCACACAAATTGTCCTATTACCCAACTATGGTCGTCTTGCATAGCGAAGTCGGCATCGGGGACGTTGCTCCAACTGCAATACTCTAAATCGTATGAACTACATTGATGGTCGGGATATGTGGCATCAGCTTTCAGTGTAACAGGAAACTTATATACACCTCGTGAACTGACGGTGGAACAGGTTTCACTGCCCAACACGACAGACTGAGGCAATTTGCCATAAGCCTCTTCGTACCGATTGACACGATAATTGAAGCCCGGCACATCCAGTTGGGCGGCAAACCCGTTGGACAGTACTGCCGAAACCTGATCCATCCCGCATGTCACGGGACGTGTGGAATCTTCGCGATGGCAGATATTCTGTAGGAATTGAGCCACCTTATATCCCTGTTTAGTCCACTGGGTAGGTACTTCATTGCCGATACTCCACATAATGACACAAGGGTTATTGCGGTAATGGCGCACCATGTTTACCATGTCTTTTTCCGCCCATTCGTTGAAATAACGATGATAACCGTTTTTACATTTGGCTACATCCCATTCGTCAAAAGGTTCAATCATCATCATGAATCCCATTTCATCACATAGCTGCACCAATTCGGGCGCAGGCATATTGTGGGATGTACGGATAGCATCGCATCCCATATCCTTCAACAGTTGCAACTGATGACGGAGAGCCGCCACGTTGACTGCAGCGCCAAGCGGACCGAGGTCGTGATGATTGCACACTCCCTTTATCTTACGAAGTTTACCGTTGAGATAAAAACCTTTGTCGGCGATAATTTCCACACTGCGGATACCGAAAGTTGTGTTATAACTGTCCACCTGTTTACCGTTCTTGCACAGCAGGGTGGTGAGGCGATAAAGGTTGGGCGTTTCAGGACTCCACAACTGAGGATTGTCTATAACAAAATTCTGATCGACGGGTTGTCCGTCTGGATTACATTCACTGGTCTTCTTAACAAGAACCTCCCTACCCTGCGGATCATAAACATGGTTTTCAATAGAAATCTTACTTGTGTCGATACCTTCCACTTCCGTCTTTACTCTTACTGAAGCGAAAGCAGCCTCCACATGAGGCGTAGTGACATAAGTTCCCCACACAGGGATATGTGTCTTATCGGTTACGATGAGATGTACATTGCGGTAAAGTCCTGCCCCGGGATACCAACGTGAGGATTCGGGACGGTTTTCGAGTTTCACATCCAGCAGATTGTTCTTTCCGTCAGCATTGAGCAACTGGGTTACATCACAATAGAACGAGTTGTAACCATAAGGCCAGAATATGGCTTCTTTACCATTTACACTAACATGCGCTTCACTCATGGCTCCGTCGAAAAGAAGGGTTACCGACTTGGCAGACCTATCGAAACCGTCGACATTGAAAGTCCGGGAATATTCGCCCTTGCCTACATACGGCAGTCCACCGGTACGTCCAGTCTTAACAGACGCTTTCTTTTCGTTGTTTTGCACCACGCGGACATTCTGAAGGTCGTAATCACGACTGAAAGGCCCACTGACAGCCCAGTCGTGAGGTATTGAGACGATCGTTTTTCCATTGAATGTCCAATTTCTCTCGAGTAAAGTCTCTGTGCGCTGGGCAAAAATTTGCCCAGACACACAGACGGTCAATAGTATAAACAGTAGTTTTTTCATATTCTATATTAAAGTCAATTCTTATTCAGCTGCGAAAGCGTCCATCGCCTCAGTGGGTTTCCCAGTTTCGTCAAAGGCGCCTTTTGCATAACTGTTCCAACTGCTATTGCTCTCCGGTTCCCAATAAAATACGCCTAAACAATAACTAATGGCTTTACTCTGCGTCATCAGTTCTGTAAGACATGCTTTTGCGGTATCGGCAGGCGTTTCATTCATACCTACTTCCGCTATCATCACCTCTTTTCCGTATTTTGTATTGATAGCCTTCATATTGGCTACGCATGATGCAACAGTACTTGTCCAGTCGCTCGTGGGATAAAGTGAAAATCCTAAGACATCATAGTCTACATTGTTATCTTTGAGTATGCCGGCCATCCAGTCGCTTGTCGATGCATCAAAACCATTATCAATATGCACAACAATCTTCGCCTTTGGGAACACAGCGCGGGCTGCTGCACTGCCGGCATTCAGGAAAGCGGCATAATTGGGGATATTTTTCTTATATGTCACATCGCCTTTGGTGACATCGTATGCAGCCCCACTGATGGTAGCATCTGTATCCCACAACATACCACTACGTGTTTCGTTGCCTATCTGTATCCACTCAGGTGTAATACCCTTTTCCTTCAGGGCACTGAGTATGTCGTTGGTATGATCGGCTATCGCGGTTTTAAGTTCGTCAACCGATTTGCCTTCCCAGGCTTTCGGTTTGTATTGCTGACCGGGATCTGCCCATGAGTCGCTGTAATGGAAGTCGATCATGATACGCATACCGAGGTTGTTGGCGCGGATGGCTTTAGCAAGCACATCCTGTTTTCCATTCCAACCGTCTGTCGGATTTACCCATACACGAAGGCGTATCGAATTGACGCCAAGGTCGCGTAACAGGGTGAGGCAGTCCATCTCTTTGCCGTTGGCATTATAGAACTTCTTTCCGCACTTTTCCATCTCAGTAACCCAGCTTGCATCTGCCCCCCGTGCGAAGCCCGTCATATCATAGGTCTTATCTGCGGGGAAAGATGGCGTATTATCGTCGCTGGCACATGACATCAGTGCTGTACTCAGCACTAATATCATTGTTGCAAATATATTTTTAATTTTCATAATTCTTATTATTTAATTGTTGTTAGTTATTACATTGTTTGTGCTAACGTTTGCACATCTTTATTTCATTGTATATGTCATGGTCTTCAAGTTGACCGTGAGCGTATACGTCCCTGCTCCCTGCGATTTCTCCATTCCGTCACCTTTATAATATAAAGTTCCGTCGCTTCCGCCGAAGAAGATATCCCATGAACCGTTGATATATATTTTTGCGCCCCATGAACAGGCACCGGCAAGCGTAACTTGGGCAGTATATTCACCAGCTGTACTAGTCGGAGTCATCTCTGTCATCGTCCAGTTGCCACCTGCATCACCTGTGGTATTGAAACCTGCATAATAGACATTGGTTACCTGTGTGACACTATATGTCTGTCCGCTCATAGAGACATCGAAGAGATAAAGTCCGGCTGTAGGTGCTGTGACATTACTGCCTCCGCCAGCCACAAGGGAACCGTTGGTGGCTGTGCCGCCATCCGCCATTCCGTATGCGCTGCTCCAATCGCCGGATGTTGTATAGAATTTATATCCCCAGAGTGAATTAACGTTCACCACACCTTCGTATGCTTTGGCATCTTCACTGTAGAGAGTAAGGAAATTGTCGAACGTCCAACTGCCACTTGTACCGTCGTCTACACCTGAGAGGTAAAGATACTTGCTTATTGCCACAGGAGCTACATAAGGTTTCTCGGCTGTACAAGTCCACTGCTTCGGATTCTTCAAATTCAGTGTGAGACTGTATGAGCCTGCTGCTGGTACAGTGACTGAAATATCACTAGCTGCAGAGCCGAAAGTGACAGCAGAAGATGTGCCGCCGAAACCTACTGTCGTAGATACGGCCTTGGTATCGTCTGTACCTGTATTATAGTTATACTGCGAACCAGCACCGCTTATCTTAATGGTCTTGGTACCAGCTTCCGTAGCTGTGAAGTCGAGTGTCCAGCGGTCACTGTCTTTATCGAATGTCATATCACCTGCGATGTCGCCGCTTACTGTCAATGAAGATATATATAGTGCAGACCATTCCTGGGCCTTCGTATCAACAATAGTGTAATAGCATCCCTTCTTACCAGGGAACCAGAAGTTCCATTTGCTGTCAGCAGAAGAGCACTTAAAGGCAGAATTGTCTTGCCCGAGATTACCCCATGTGGTATCATCACCTTCCATCAAATAGTAATTGTACCAGGCACCAGCGCCGAGGAATCCTTTGTATATGCCATCGGATGCTGCTGAATAAAGGGTATTTCCCGTATCCAACTTTTTACTGTCGAGGATGAAGCCTACGCTCATATCGATCGTATAGGCTGTGATATTCACTGGTACTACATTACTATACACCGGAGTCATATTATCTCCCGTTTTGACACTGAGTCGGAAATAGACAGGAGCGGCATTGCCTGCCGTCAGTCCCAGATTTTTTACCAAGGTATTGAGTTCTGCACCTGTATACGCTTTCGACAAAGCCGTTTCAGACGATTCCTGTATCGTGCCGGAGAAGTCGGATGACGCAGATGCCTGCAGAGTGGTCTGCAATATGTTAGGAGCTGACATACTGGCATCGCTCACTTTAAGTTCTGAACGAGTCCATGCCAATGAGAGAACTATTGTGCTACGCAAATCTTTTGTCAGCACTACATCAGAAGTTGTGGCGGTTAGCGCCCCACCCTCCGGAGATGACAGATATATGTTGTCGCCGTCTTTTTCACATGATGTCACTGCGAGGAGTAACATCATGAAGGCGAATATACTTTTTAATGTTTTCATATCGTTATGTCTTTGAGGTTTCATTAATAGTTTTCATTATAAAGGTTCGGGTTGGCGGTCAACTCGGTCTGAGGGATAGGATAATAGTTGTACTTGGAATTGACAGCTGCGCCGTCTTTCACGCCACCTTTCCACTGCCACAGATAATCGGCTGTAGTAAACTTACCATAACGGATAAGGTCTGTACGGCGGGTTCCTTCCATATAAAGTTCACGGGCACGTTCATCGAGTATAAAATCCTTGGTAAGATCAGATACGGCAATATTACCATCCTTATTGCCGTAAGCTCTCTCACGCAATGCATTGACATAACCGAGAGCTGTAGTCGTACTACCGCCTTCGCCACCGCGAACCACTGATTCGGCATACATAAGATATACATCAGCCAGACGGAACATCGGATAATCGATGGATGCGCCGAAAGATGCCGTGTTGGATGCAACAGAATCATTGTCGAGAAGATTCGTATACTTTGTCATCAGATAACCATTGGTCTGTGTGTCGATACCTGTATCAAGATACTGACTCTGACCATCGGTATAAAACATACCACGTTTATCTGCCGAAGGGAATAATTTGGTCAGTTCACCGCGCATACGGAACATACTCCATGCGCTCTCCACACCATAATCTTTAGGATTCTCAGACGAGTTACCGTCCACCTCTCCACAGACAAGGTACGTCGTAGCTCCCCATGACATGGTATGGGTGGCATCTACTGTAAGCGGAAATATAATCTCATTGGTACGCTTCTGGTTGTCTGCATTGAAAAGTTTCGAATAATCGCTTTCCAACGAGTAACCATCATTGATCACTTTATTACAATATGTGATACAGTCTGTATAATGTGCTTTACCTGTATATATCTCGGCATTGAGATACATCTTAGCAAGGAGAGTCCAGGCTGCAGCTTTGGTAGCACGGCCATATTCTGCCACACTGCGGTCCATCAGGTCACTGTCTATGGCTTTCAGTTCACTTTCAATATAAGAGAATATCTGTGACGAAGTGTAACGTGGCGGTGTAAAACTGCCGACAGCGTCACTGTCTGTCACAAACGGGATATTTCGGTACAAATCCATTGCATGATAATAAGAGAGTGCGCGCAAGAAGCGGGCCTCTGCTCTATATTGTTTCAAGAGTGTCTGATCTGACTCAGAGAACGAACTGATAGTAGCATCTGTAGCATTGCGCAGAAATTCGTTGGCATAAGAAATTGTCTGATAAATCAGATAATAAGTATCACTAACCCAAGGATCACTGGCATCCCATGTAAGATAAGAGAGGTCTTTCACCTTATCACCTTCAAGCCAGGTAGAAGCCATTTCGTCTGTACCGCATTCCTGCATATTGAAATAGCAGCGCATATAATCATAACCACTTGTCGTGGCGATGTCCTTATTTCCGCCACCTTTTTCCTGTCCGGCTATGACGTAAGATGCATAAATCTTAGCCAACACAGACTTATAATTGGCGGCTGATGTATATACATCCCCTGATGTTGTCTCTGTATGCGGAGTCTGATCCAGTTCGTCCACACAAGCGGTGGTACTGCCCAGCAGTCCTGCCGCTAATATCATTGTATATATAATCTTTTTCATTGTTTACTTATTTTATGGTGTTAGAAATCGAAACCTAGTGTCAATGAGTATGTACGCGGACGTGGATAGAACGACATGTCAACACCGCTTGCCACCTCTGGGTCAACTCCTGTGTATTTGGTTATAGTGAAAACATTCTGTACCATGGCACTGGCATGCATGCGGCACCATTTGCTGATGTTTCCAAAGTCGTAAGCCAGACTGAGGTTATCCATTTTCAGGAAAGAAGCATTCTCTACATAGTAATCGCTAAGATACTGACGGCTCTTGAAGCCTGTTGTCAGATAACTGCTACTCATGTTGTTCAACTGATAAGAATTGTACGAAACGGTACCGAAGGCTCCTGTATTCATCGCCATTCCATTATATAGATAGTTGCCTACATTGGCACGCAGACTTGTACTGAGAGTCCATTTCTTATATCTAAAAGAGGTACTGAATCCGAATATCCAGTGCGGTGCACGTGAATGATAGCGATAAAGGTCACTTGAATTGATTTCGCCGTCACCGTTTAGGTCGGCATAAGCACCCTCGATAGGTTTACCGTTGGTATCATACAACTGATGATAAACATAGAACATATAAGGTTCGTAACCTTCTGTCAGCACCATCATCTGATAACTGTCTATCGCTGTTCCTACTAATGTATTCGTAGTAGAAGAACCTGCTACCAGTGACAGATTAGTCACTTTCATCTTCTGATATGTGGCATTGAAACTAACATTCCATTCCATATCTTTGGTCTGAAGAGGTATCGCATTAACCGTTGCCTCGAAACCATGACTGTTTACATTTCCGACATTCGTGGTAATTGTCTTATTGAAGTTGCTGCCCGCAGCAGATGGAACAGTAGCCAAAAGGTCTTTGGTCTTACGCGTATAGTAGTCGAAACTACCTGTGATTCGATTGTCTAAAAGTCCGAAATCGAAACCAAGATTATAAGATGTGGTGGTTTCCCATTTGAGATCACTCACATAAGCCTCCGGTCTGTATGTTGTGTAATAAGTATCACCAAACTGATATTCTGCTCCTGTCTGACTCTGTGTGTATACAGGCAGATAGTTGTAGTTGCCAATACCATCCTGCTGACCGGTGACACCATAACTCGCGCGTATCTTCAGATTGCTCAATATGGGATTATTCTTAAGAAACTTTTCTTCTGTCACACGCCATCCCAGGGCTACAGAAGGGAATGTACCCCAACGGTTGTCCTTTGAGAAACGGCTACTGCCATCTCGACGCATCGTAGCAGTAAGTAGATAGCGTGAATCGTAAGAATAGTTGATACGTCCATAATACGACAGCAGCACGTGGCGCTGATCAATGGCAGCAGTTGTACTTTGAGCAGCTCCCGCACAGTTGTATAAAGTATAGGCGTCTCTTTTGTTAATCCATTTCTGGAAATCATATCCGGCAGTAACCTCTATGTTACTCTTTATCTTATCCAGATATTTATTATAAGTTAAATATGTTGTGAGAAGTTTGTTTGTCAAAGTCTGTTTTCCGTATGTATAGTCAGCACCGCCACTTGAATAATAAGCGGCTGCCTCAGTGGGAACATAATAAGTAGACTTTCCTTCTGCATAATCATATCCCAATGTTGCATGGAATCGCAGATCAGGAAGGAAATGGAGTTTATAGTCCACATCAAAATTGCCAATGATGCGTTTCACTTTACCTTTTGATGTCGTCTGTTCGAGTGCGCCAAGCGGATTGAGTACGGCTCTCGTCACCGGAGTTCCTGTGGCATCGATAGCTTCTGTATATCCACCGAAACCTGTACTCCCTGAATATACAGGAAGTGTAGGATTGTATGTGGCAGCGCCCCATATAGCACTCTGATTAGCAAAACGGCTATTGTTGACAGATCCCTTCAAACTTAAGTTAAACTTAAGATAGTCATTAAAGAATGATGGTGAAAGTGTAACATTACCGGTGTATCGTGTAGCATTATCGGTTTTGAGGATACCGTCCTGATTGTAATAGCCTAGAGAAACACGGTATGGCAGGAATCCTGCTTTTCCTGAAATACTCAGGTTGTTGTCTGTACCGAAAGCAGTCTTATAGACCTGATCATTCCAGTCTGTATTAGCTGTTCCAAGCAATGCCTTCTGGGTAGCGGAACCTACTGTATTAATGACGTTCTTAAAATCGTCATAACTCAGCATATCAGCTGTCTTAGTACGTGTCTGAAGCGAATTGGTCGTCGTGAAACTTATCTTTACCTTATCTGATGTACCTTTCTTTGTCGTAATCAAAATGACACCATTTGATGCACGTGAACCATAGATGGCTGTAGAAGAAGCATCTTTGAGAATCGTCATACTCTCAATATCGTTAGGGTTGACAAGGCTGAGGAAGTTTCCACTACCGGCAATACTACCAGAGACTTCCAATGGCACACCGTCGATAACAATCAACGGGTCGTTTGATGCATTAAGAGATGCACCGCCACGGATACGGATGGTACTTCCATCTGTTGGTGAACCGCCTCCACTGGTAATCTGTACACCACTTACCTTGCCATTGATGAGTTGCTCTGCTGAATTGATCAAACCTCCATTAAAATCCTTACTCGTCACATTGCTTACTGAACCAGTAAGGTCGCTCTTGCGTTGTGTACCATATCCAATCACAACAACATCGTTAAGAACTTTGGCATCTGGTGTCATCTGTACCTTAACAATATGTGAAGACGGGACAGCTACAACAGTTGTCTTGTATCCAACAAAAGATATTTGTAATTCTTTCGTTCCACTAGGAACTGAAAGTGAGAAATTTCCATCAAAATCTGTAATAGTACCTGTCTTTAAACCTTTGGCCATGACAGTAACACCGATCATAGCTTCTTGTTGTTCATCGACAACGCTACCTGTAACTTTAATGGAGCTTGTCTGTGCCATAGCCGGAGAGAATCCGACGAACAAGATCAAGCAAACCAACATGCACAATGAGTGTGCAGTTTTTAAATTCAAGGTCTTTAAATTCATAATTAGTCGTTTTTAGTTATTCGTTATTATAGGTTTATTATTATATTATTAATAGGTATATCGTTAAAAGGTCTTTTGAAGGATTATGGTCATGCCCTGTCGTACCAATCCTGCTACAACAGGACAGACCTACCTCTTTTTGAAGATATGAAGCATTATGCTTAATTGGTTGCAAAAGTAATCGATTGCATAATTATATAAAAGTAGAGATTGGACAAATAAAGACAAAAAAAGGACATTGACTGTTTCAATGTCCTAAAAGGCTTATTTTATCGATATTTCGGCTATTCTTATTGTTCTGAATATTGTCTTGGTGTTACTCCGAATTCCGCTTGAAAACATTTCGAGAAATACGAAGAATTGCTGAATCCGACCATATACATTACTTCAGCAACAGTAAATTTCTGTTGACCGAGAAGCATTGCTGCTTTTTTCATTCTTATATTTTTAATATATTCTACCGGCGTCTGTCCTGTCAACTGTTTCAGTTTACGGTAAACGAGTTTATTACCCATTCCCATCTGTTCACATAAAGAATTGACATTTAGTTCAAAGTCTCCTATATGGTCTTCTATCAAGGATGTTATCTGTGAAAGGAATTTCTCATCATCAGATACTGCCTCGATTGTCTTCGGCTCACTTATTGCCTCCATCCTCTCTTTCTTTTCTATCTGGCGATGTTTCTCAACTAGTTGAAGAGCTCTTTGCAACAGAATATTGGCATCAAAAGGCTTCACGAGGAATGTATCTATACTTAACTTTATACTTTCCAACTCTGTTCGCTTATCGTTCTTTGCCGTCAACATAATAATAGGTGTAGTAGACGTCGGAACATGATGACGTATTTGCTGACACATCTCCAGTCCATCCATCAAGGGCATCATCAAGTCGGTAATAATAAGATCCGGGGTGTGCGAAACGCATAATTTAAGTCCTTCTTTTCCGTTATTCGCACTAAGGCATTTGAAGTTATCTTTCAGTGTATCTTCTATAAAATCAATAACTTCCTTATTATCGTCGACTATTATTACTAGTGGCAACATATTATCAGTTACCATTTTGTTATTATCTGCTGTAATCTGAGAAGTTTCCATCTGTGATGCGACATTCAGCGCAAAGGATAAAGTAACACAAGTTCCTTTGCCCTCAACGGATGTGATATCAAACGTACCACCATGAAGTTCTGTATATGCCTTTGCAAGATATAGACCGATACCTGTTCCCTCTTTTTTATCTTTGGTAGCAGAAGACTGAAAGAAACGCTGACTTACATAAGGTAAATCTTTTGACGGTATTCCTATACCTGTATCCTTAACAGAAATAGAAATATTTGTATCAGTGACTTCAACAGTCATCGATACTTTTCCTCCCGCTTCTGTATATTTGGCTGCATTGCTTAACAGATTCGTTAAAGCCGACTCTATCTTCAGTTCATCCAATTGCTGATAACAGGTTTCCACATTGGTATTAAACTCCGATGTTATTGACTTTTCACGAAACAGACCTTCTTCAAAACCAACGAATACCTTATGTGCCAATTCTACGAAGTCTACTCTACCAAGCATTAATGTTGAATTGACATTATTATCTACACGATCGAAATCAATCAATTGATGTATCATTGCGGTCAGTTTCATTGCATTGCGCTGTGCCAACTCCAGTTGTGGTTTCTGATTTTTGTCTTTTACTTCTATAAGCAATCTGCTAAGAGGAGCGATTATCATACTTAAAGGTGTCTTGAAATCATGGGATATATTAGTAAAGAAGTCCATTTTCTGTTTACTTTGCTCTATAATCCGTTCTTTTTCCATTCGTTCTAAACGTAGTCGGTTGCGCATACGATAGAAATTGATACACCATATCACCAAACTGCCTATCATAATGAAATATACGAATCTTGCCCACCATGACAAATACCATGGATAACGGATTGCGAATGGTATTAATAACGATTTTGACGGTTTCCCGTTCGCGTCCAATTTACAGATTTCAAGATTATACTTACCATAAGGCAGATTATTAAATGTGATATGATTGTTGTTCTGTGGCAAAGAGTTCCATCCTACATCAACACCTTTTAATCTGTAAACGAATCGATCCTTGTCTGTCTGCGTATAAGGGTAATCAGAAAATTCAAAAACCAGATGATTTTCATCTGATGCGAACTCCAGTCTGTCTGTAGACCTAAAGCTTTGACCGTCCTGGGCGAAACGCAATTCATTATTTACATATACAGCAACCAATTGCGGACGGTTACCTGTCACATTTCTCCTGAAATTTTCAGGTGTTGTACTTATCAATCCGTCAACGCCACCAAGATATATATAGTTGGAACGATTATCATAGTACATACAAGTGAACGTACGGCTACTGCTATACATACGCCGGGCTGTCTTATGTCTTTTGTCAATGATCCATACACCATCTGTGGAACAAACCCATATTTCATTTTTCACTTCTGTCATTGCCGTTACTTCACTCTGGTTGAAGTTTTTAAACTTTATCATATATGGCTTGTCCATTTTGTTTCCTAGTGACAAAACACCTCCGCGCAAACCTACCCATAGATTTCTTTGACTATCACTCAACAAGAAACTAGGATTATTATCACCCCTCAAATTATCCAGTCCCGTACTTTCTATGCGCATAGATTTCATATTAATACGCTGTAGACCATTATTATACAACAGTACCCATATATATCCGTTGCCATCTGGTACCAACTGATTAACAAACATTCCCGCCAATCCATTAGACGTGTTGAAACTATAATCGGCAATGCAGTAATCCTTGCTATTTTCCAATTTATGTTTATTCACCACCAAAACTCCGCCAAGACAGGTAGCCACCCAAAGCCGCCCTTTTTCATCTTCATAAACATTATATGCCCAATTGGCATTTTTGGTTCTACTTTTATCTTCCAGATTATATCGATGCCATTGTCTGCCTATCAAACGATGCAGACCACCATCTGTGCAAATCCATAAATGATGCTCACGGTCTTCATATATCTGTCTGATCCTATTGTGAGCTATCGGGTAAGCGGCATTATCCACCCTATACCAATGGGATGTCTGAGGAGAAGAAAGAGTAGAAGACGAACTGATCAGTCCATTGGAACCGCCCAACCACAATATACCACTTACATCCCGGTAGATGGAATAGAAATGATTTCCTGCCCCCTGACCTGTAATCTGAAATATCGGAATAAACGGTATTTCTTGTATACGTGGTGTCATGGAAAGACCATCGTCTGTACCAAACCATAAATTGCCATTGAAATCACTGAGCATACTCCATACGACGTCATTAGAGAGAGAAGATGATGTACGCGAGTCGTGCAAAAGATGACGTTCTATTCTATTGGCATTGTAGATGAACAATCCATTGTCCGTCCCCACTAATAATTTATGATTCCTATCAAGAGCCAAAGCTTTTATCGAGTTATCATTAAAACCATCTATTTTTCTCACGTTCCCGGATACCATAGCATACTGATAAAGATTTCCCTCCGTGCCAATCCAAATACACTTTGACTGCTTATCCTCTAAGAGAGAATTAACAAAGACATTACTTTTGTAAACGCTTATCGGTATTGCGATTTTTGTGAATCGGTGTCTGCTTTTATCATAATAGCACATACCGTCATAAGTACCTATATATATATTCCCATCTGAACCTTTAATAATGGAATATATCGTATTATGCGACAGTCCTTGATTATGTCTGACATCATAATGTTTGAGTTTTTGAGAGTGGAGGTCGTATGTAAACAATCCATTAAGCGACCCCAACCATAAGGTGTTGCCATCTCTCACAAGTGTTCTGATATCATGGGGGAATCTGCCAGGAAGTGACTCGTATGTATCCGTTCGATAATTGTAAACAAGTAATCCATTATCACTGCCGAGAACTAATCGGCTGCCGTCGATATCAATACCGCAGTAAATATGTGTCTTTAAATATCTAGGACCTTTATTGTGAGCATATACAGTATATCCGTCATAACTATAAAGACCATTATTGGTTCCCATCCATATCATACCACTGCGATCTTGTATGATATCAGCTATCATCGAAGCATCTGCCCCCATAGGTATCTGCCTGAATGTCTTATATGTCTGTCCATTCGTCATAGAAGACATAAAGAGACTTATTGTTACGAGCAATATAGATAGGAATTTCTTCATACTTTGTATTAAATTGATGCAAATATACGCATATTCCTGTTGAAAATCAAACTTTTTATACCAAAACGCCTCTTTCCTACTTCAGTTCTCATTCCTTTGCATGCTTAGTTTCTTTTAATAAATCAAAAAAAAGAGCTTTTCTTATCATTTTCATAAAGATAAATGCTAATTTTGCATTTCGAACATTATAAAACAAATACTACTAACAATGACTAAAAAGATTTTTTGTTTATTTCTGTGTGTATTGATGGTTATACCGGCAATACCAGCTACAAAGTTTGAACATCCATGGAAAGGTAAACGCGTGGCATATCTTGGTGATTCTATTACCGACCCGAAAAACAATGGTGCAAAAAAGCATTATTGGGGTTATCTGCAGGATATGCTGGATATCACACCTTATGTATATGCGATAAGTGGCAGACAATGGAACGATATCCCGCGACAGGCGGAACAGCTGAAAAAGGAACACGGTAATGACTTTGATGCAATTATTGTATTTATAGGAACCAATGACTATAACGCCGGTATTCCTGTTGGTGAATGGTATACAGAAGACAGCACAAAAGTGCTTGCTGCCATTCATAAGCCCAAGGCTATTGTGACCCGAATGAAACGTACGATGGTTATGGACGACAAAACTTATCGTGGACGCATTAACATTGCATTGAGCACTCTCAAAAAAATGTTCCCGACAAAACAGATTGTCCTACTTACTCCTATCCACCGCGCCATCGCGAATTTCAATGATAAGAATATTCAACCCACAGAGGAATATCAAAACGAATGCGGGGAATACCTGGACCGTTATGTCAACTCGGTCAAAGAAGCCGGCAGTATATGGGCTGTTCCAGTAATAGACTTAAATACAGTAAGCGGACTTTATCCTGTTTTGGATGAACATGCGCAATACTTCCACGATGCTGAAACAGACCGTCTGCATCCCAACGATGCAGGACATATCAGGATAGCACAGACGTTGGTGTATCAGCTATTGTCTCTGCCTTGCACATTCTAAACAGAACTATATTAGAAATGATTGAGGAGATTGATAATTGTATCGGTCTCCTTTTCTGTTAATACGGGACTGATTGGAATACTTAATTCTTCTCTGTGTATACGTTCGGTTATTGGAAAAGACATACCGCCAAGTTCTTCCTGATAACATTTCTGTCTGTGGGGAGGTATGGGATAATGTACATCCGTTTCCACGCCATGCTTTCTCATATAAAATTGAGCCTCATCTCTATCCTCACAAAGGATAGGGAAAATATGAAAGACGCTCTGATTCCAATACTCGACACTCGGCAAAAGGAGTCGACTATTGTGTATATCTGCAATATACTTTGCCGCTATTTTCCTCCGTATCGAGTTCTCCGAATCAAGATATTTCAGTTTGACATCAAGTATTGTAGCCTGTATCTCATCCAACCGACTGTTGCGTCCCTTATAATCAAAAACATATTTCTTAACTGAACCATAATTGGCTATGGCTCTAACGGTATCCGCCAGTTGCTTATCATCAGTCGTAACTGCACCCGCATCTCCTAATGCGCCGAGATTCTTACTTGGGTAAAAACTATGTCCGGCGGCATCACCTAAAGAACCGGTCCTTCTATCTCCGAATTTGCATCCATGAGCCTGCGCATTATCTTCAATCAGTTTCAAGTGGTGTTCTCTGCATATTTCACTTATACGAGACGTGTATGCACATCGTCCATAAAGATGAACAATCACGATAGCTCTCGTTTTTTGGGTAATGTGTTCTTCTATCTGTGCATCATCTATCTGCAATGTATCCAAACGTGGTTCCACCAAGACAGGTACAAGTCCATTTTCCGTTATTGGAAGTATAGATGCTATATAAGTATTGGCTGGAACAATCACTTCATCGCCTTGTTGCAGAACCCCCATTTCAATATAGGAACGAAATATCAATGTCAGTGCGTCAAACCCGTTCGCACAACCAATACAATACTTAGAACCTATAAATACAGCATAGTCGGATTCAAACTTTTTGTTTTCTTCACCTTGCAGATACCAACCACGGTCCACTACCTTATCCACTGTTTTATGGATTTCCGCAGCATGCAGTGCTGTAATCTTTTCAAGTTCCAGATATTTTATCATAGTTCAAAAGAATATTTTGGTGAAGTGGAACATCCTATACTTTCTTTAAAATCACATAATCCGAACATGGGTATGCCTTGTTCTGTAGATGGACCTATATCCAGGATGCGGATACCTTTATTATAATAATATTCAAAAACATGATATGCGAGATAATTCATGGTTCTCAGTTCTGCATAAGCCTTGAGATCGCCCCAATATATCACTTGACATATACCTTCACTGACATAAAAGATTTGTGCAGCGGCTACATCAATTCCCTGATGAGAAACAACGAAAAAGTCTGCCGGAATAATTTTGATGGTTTTCAGTACATCTTCCAGCGTCATTTTAAGAACATATCCATGTTCTTCCCTGTTCTTTTTTATCACATCATAGGCTCTAGACACTTCCGAGGCGTTTTTACTGTCAAGTAGAGTAAATTCGAGAGATTCAGTCAGAGAACGATGCAAATTTTTCTTTGCATTGCGCTCTATCACCGATTCATAGTCATGAAAAGTATCCATATTAAAATGATAATTAATATCGACAAACCTCACTGTTGCCTTTCTGGAAAGAACGTTTATTTGTTTGGTCAACTGTGATTCATCATATATCAGTGGTGGCAGCGTCAGCATTATTTTCTTATGATGCGCGCTCCCATAATCTTTCAATGTATCGACAGCTTCTTCCATACATAAGAGACGTTGGGACTTACTAAAGGTAAATCCTCCAAACGGTGCGGAAAAAGGAGTAAGCAAGGCATCCGCTTTTTCGCCTAATATCAGTCCGAATCTGACTTTAGAGTCTTCGAACAGAAGATAATGCAACCGTTCAACCTTCGTCGCGTTAAGTTCAGAGAAATCCACACTATTATATATATATGGATATTTCTCCAATATTTTATTATATTCTTCGGGAGTTGTCTCTTTAATAATCATCACTTTTCCAACTTATAATGTTCCAGGTATCTTAAGAAATCTCCATAGTCCCTGATATAGTCTTCTTCTTCAAAATAGTCGGATGCGAGAACAAGACAGACTGCTCCTGAAGAAAAATCATCAAGGGTTCTCCACACACCAGTTTCAATAAGAAGTCCCTGATATGGATGGTTTAAGAGTATGGTATCTTTGGTCTTACCGTCATCTAACGTGACAGAGAAACTGCCACTGATGGCTATCAGAAATTCTTTGCAATGCTTATGGGCATGTCCGCCTCTACATTCTCCAGAAGGAACATCATAAACCCAATACACACGAGATATCTCAAATGGTACATCCCTACATTGTTCCGCCAATGTAAGATTACCTCGCGGATCCATTATCTTAGATAAATCTATTAATCGTCCTTTATCTGCTTTCATACATAACTAACGTGATTTTATAAAAATAAGTATAACTAATACGATTTTTTCTTATTATCTTCTTTATTCAGATATTCTGTTATGGGGCACACAAAATATTTTTGTACAAAAACAGCAAACATCAGAGTAGCAACCACGCAGAATGACAACAGAAACATATATGGGATGTTAATCTGTAATCTCAAAAAGACACGTTCAATAAGGTTTATGATCAACAGATGTATCAAGAAAATCTCAAGAGTGAGAGCGCCACCCTTTTGCAAGACC
>NZ_CALMHT010000051.1 GCF_937863835.1 uncultured Prevotella sp. | reverse complement strand
CACGCACTCGTGCGTGTACTCGGAAAATGTTTTTGATTTCATCTTGTGTTACTTTTTGTATAGAATAAATATTTCGGGTGCAAAAATAATAAAAAAGCACCGCCGTGCAAAAAAAATGAGTGTAGGTGTCTTACATCAGGTTATAGCGAGAATAATTTATTTGAAATAATCATATATGAATAGCGGGAACGAATTGAGAATGCCGATTAGGCCATCTTTATCGTACTTTTCTGTTTGGGCATCGAAAATATAACCTTGTCCGATAGCCTCTTTGCTAATAGACAACGATACTTTGCCATAGCAAAGGAAATTAGCTTTGGTGATATTTTGATTCTTCAAATGTTCCCAATTTTGTCGCAACATCCCCATATCCAATTTATCGTTTATCAATAGACCGTAATAGCTGTGATAATCGGTAAAATCCTCTGCCATCTTCTTAAATTGACCATGACAGGCTTCAAGCGTTACCTGATAGGTATGGAAGTCTTTGTCGGGCATCTTCTTTGTGTATTTGAGCGACTCAACCATCGGATAGTTGATGTAAAGTTTTCCCATCTCGGTTTCTTCATTAAAGAACTGGAGCATTGCTCTTATTTTTTGGTTATCTTCTTTGATTAGTTCATGGATGTCTCTGTCAGGTTGTCGTTCAAGGATGTGGAACACATGCTGAAAGTCGTAATCAAAGAACAGAAATGTCTGATCAATCTCTGAGGTGGTTTCAAGTTTTGCCAAATCACTATCGGGATGTATGTCTCGCAAGAGAGAGATGATGTCGGTGGACCCGACAATATTCTCGAAATCTGAATATTCTCTACATATACGGTCGTACAGGCCATAGATGTTGCTCTCGAAAATGTAAATAACCTCTTCATTCCCATGCGCAAAATACAGAGATTTTATCGTCTCGTATATTTTTGGCTCGGCATTTTTGCCTTCAAATACGAACAAAATCATGATCTAAATGCACCTCCTCTATACAATTTCTCGATGTTATGTCCGAAGCGCAAATCCTTCTCAGTGCAATCTCTCAATGATTTGATTTGATTGTTATTCAAAATGAAGTTGCAGTCTGGGCGCAACAAATCGTTGGTCATCAGATAGGTGTTGTGGGATGAGAGGTACACTTGACAATCTTGGGCAAACAATCGCTTGCACACTTCAAAGGATAGTTTGAAATGGTAGAAAGCGTCGAATTCATCAACAAACACAAATGATGCCTTGTTGAGTTGTATAAGCCAATAGTAGATGAGAATCAGCGACTGGGTACCAGTGGAAATAATCTGAGAAAAGGGTATTTGGGCTGTTCCTATTTTGCAGAACAGCAGTTTATCCCCAGCCACAGGGGGAACAAAATTGAACGTCTGCTCACTTACTTTAGCAATAAAATCGCGGAAATCATCTGTTAGTCCATGCTCAATAATATATTGCTCCATCGGGGTCACCCCTGTCTCTAAACCAATATATTCATTAGCTTTCAAACTTCGGAACCATAACATCGAATTGACAAAATCCTGCAGTTCTATAAGATAGTGTTGGTCGTTTAAGGGGAAAGAACTGAGCAGTAGATTAACAATTGAGAGGTGATTGGCGTTATTCATGATACTCTCTCTCATACTGTCACTCATAGCGAAAGCCGCTATAATCCGAAAATCATCTTGCGTCTTATTGAAAATTTCCTGACCATTCACTAGCATTTGTTCATCAGAAAGATTACCCTTTACATCTTTTGTATAGACGTAGCTCACCTCATCGGAACCAAACTGGAACAGATACTCAAACTTTACCACCCCCCCAGGATTCCCGGCATAAACAAAATTTTGGTAATAATCTATCTTCTTCATCTTCTGGCTAAGATGATTTTCTATGTCGAAGATGGCTAATGAAAAATTCGACTTTCCTGCTCCATTGGGACCATAAATGATGCCGTTGTTAACGACGCCGTCTTTGATAGCCTCTTTGTGGAACTCGTAGTTACTAGGGTGGGAGAGATCCCATTCTATTCTATCCTTAAAACCACGAAAGTTTGTTACAGCAAATCTCTTAAGCATACCCATAGTCCATTAATTTTTCCACAAAGATAAACATTTTGTAGCAATGCCGTAATTTTTTTACGGAAAATAGCTCGTTTTGTGATAACATTAACCTATTTTAGCTATTTGAGGCGTGTTGTACGTGGGTATAGTTGTCAATATCAACGGCATCCACCGCGCAAAAAAAATTGCATAGTACTTAAAAGGGTAATGTACCTGTTGCCGGTTCTTATCATACTCAGAAATATGATGTAAATATATTTTTGTGTTTTGATATCCTCGCAAAAACGGCTGTTTCTCCCGGAATTTTTTTGTTGCTTTATACCTCCACCCTCCACCCGACAAGATGAATTTATTTGTATTATTCTGACTGATATGTGTTTATGAAGATTAAGATTGATGCAGAACCTCCACCAATCCTCCACCATCCTCCACCCTTGAGAATTCTGATAATATTTAACAATATATGATGTTGCATAATGATTAGATTACAATCGTTATTGCTTTTTTAATGTGGCTGTAATTCTGTTGAATAATTGACAAAATACATTTAATATATTTTCACTTTACAAACACTTACAGAAATTCACATTTGTTAATACGAATTTCTATTTTCTGTATGTCAAAATAAATCGGAAATCATTCGGCGGAAATTGCGCGCCGTGCGAGAAAAATTGCGCACAAGGATAATTTTTTTTGGCG